>JBAWAM010000193.1:0-15907 GCA_049589315.1 Myxococcaceae bacterium | reverse complement strand
GGACAGGACGCGCCTCCAACGCCGAGGCAGCCCGCGCACGATCCTGCGCGGGCGAGCCCCTTCACCGCGCGCTTACCCCTTGCGCTTGCCCTCGGCCTCGAGCTGCTTGCCGTAGGCCTCGGTCTTCTGCGCGAAGTTCCCGCTCGCGAGCACCATGCCCTCGGCGAAGAGCGAGCCCATGCCGACGATGTTCATGTTCTGCTGCAGGTAGTTGTTGAGCCACTTCTTGGTCATCTTGAGACCGAGCGGGTCGTACGACAGCAGCTTCGCGATCAGCGTGTCGACCGCGGCATCGAGCTCGTCCCTGGGGACGACCTTGTTGATGAGGCCGATGTCGTAGGCCTCCTTCGCGGTGGCGACGCGGTCGGTCATCAGGAACTCGCGCGCACGGCTCAGGCCGATGCGCGTCGGCCACAACAGGGCCCCACCATCGCCGGGAGGCACGCCGAAGCCGGACAGGTGCGGGTCGCTGAACGTGGAGTCGTCGCTCGCATAGACGAAGTCGCACGCGAGCGCGATCGATGCCCCCATGCTGTGCGCGCCGGGCGCGTACACCTTCGCGATGGTGACCTTCTCGCAGTTGATCTGATCGCGAACGATGTCCTCGGCCTCCTTGAAGATCTGCAGCATGTCCTTGTAGATGCCGAGCTTCTTCACCCACTCGAACTCGTACTGCTCGGGCGCCAGGAACTTCTTGTTCTTGCCGGTGACCACCACGACCCGCGAATCCGACTCGTGCGCGCGGCGGAAGACGCGCGCGAGACCGGCGTGGGTCTTTCCGTCGAGCCCTCCGATCTCGATGGTGAAAACGTCGTTCTTCTCCGTGATCTCGATCATCCCGAATTCCGACATGGTGTTCTCCTTCGCTGCGGTGGTGGTTTCAGTCGGTGATGGCGTGTGACGAGCCTGCGCGCGAGCGCAGCTCGAACTTCTGGATCTTCCCGGTCGAGGTTCGGGGCAGCGGACCGAACACGATCGTCCGCGGCACCTTGAAGCCCGACAGGCGCTCCTTGCAGAACGCGATGATCGCGTCGGCGGTGACCTTGGCCCCGGGGCGCAGCTCGATGAACGCGCACGGCGACTCGCCCCACTTCGCGTCTGGCTGGGCGACGACTGCAGCGCCGAGCACGGCGGGGTGCCGGTAGAGAACGTCTTCGACCTCGAGGCTCGAGATGTTCTCGCCGCCGGAGATGATGATGTCCTTGCTCCGGTCTTTGACCTTCACGTACCCGTCGGGCGAGAGAACCGCGAGGTCGCCGGTGTGGAACCAGCCGCCCTCGAACGCCGCGCGCGTGGCGGTCGGGTTCTTGAGGTAGCCCTTCATGACGATGTTCCCCCGGAACATCACCTCGCCCATCGTCTCGCCATCGGCGGGCACCGGGCGCATCGTCGCCGGGTCGTGCACGGCGATGGCCGCCTGCAGGTGATAGCGAACGCCCTGCCGGGCGTTGAGGCGCGCGCGCTCGGAAATGGGAAGCGCGCTCCAGCTCTCGTCCTTCTCGCAGACCGCCGCCGGTCCGTAGACCTCGGTGAGGCCGTACACGTGCGTGAGGTCGAAGCCGAGGCTCTCCATCGCTTCGATCATCGCGGCCGGAGGCGCAGCGCCAGCGACCATCGCCGACACCCGATGCGTGATCCCCTGTCCGTGCTCAGCCGCAGCCGCAACCAGCGTGGAGTGCACGACCGGAGCGCCGCAGTAGTGGGTGACGCGATGCTCGCGCACGAGATCGAAGACCGTCTTCGCGTCGACCTTGCGCAGGCACACGTTCGTCCCCGCGCGCGCCGCGACGGTCCAGGCGAAGCACCAGCCGTTGCAGTGGAAGAGCGGAAGCGTCCACAGATAGACCGGGTGCTTCGGCAGGTCCCACTCGAGGATGTTGGAGGTAGCGTTCAGGAACGCGCCCCGGTGGTGGTACACGACGCCCTTCGGATCCCCGGTCGTGCCCGACGTGTAGTTGAGGCAGATGGCGTCCCACTCGTCCTCGGGGCCGGTGTAGGCCCACGCGGGATCGCCCTCGGCGAGCAGCGCCTCGTAGCCGAGGCCCATCGCGGGCGGCAGGTCGAGCTCGGGCGCATCCACGTCCACGACGAAGATCTCCCGGCCCAGGCGCGCGACGGCCACGCGCGCCACGTCAGCCAACTCGCGATCGACGAGCAGCGCCTTGGCCTCGCCGTGCGCCAACATGAAGGTGAGGCTTTCGGGATCGAGCCGTGTGTTGAGCGCGTTCAGGACCGCGCCGCTCATCGGCACCCCGAAGTGCGCTTCGACGAGCGCCGGCACGTTGGGCATGAGCGCCGCAACGGTGTCGCCTCGGCCGATGCCTCGCTTCTGCAGCGCGCTCGCCAGCCTGCGGCAGCGCGCATCCGTCTCGCGCCACGTCTGACGCAGCGCACCGTGGATGATCGCGACGCGTTCGGGGTGGACCTGCGCCGCGCGCTCGAGGAACGTCATCGGCGTCAACGGAACGAAGTTCGCGTCGTTCTTTTCGAGTCCGAAGTCGTAGATGGATGCCATGCGCTCGCGATCCAGGGGGTGCGGAGAAGGGTCTGTTCCGATCGCAAAGTGCCGCCGTACGCGGCGGGGGTCTTGAACACGCTCGGGCTGCGGATGGAACGATTCGGACGACGCGCCGCAGCACGCTCGGCTGGCTGGTTTCCAGCGATCGGGGCCGGCGCTAGACTTCGGGCATGGCACCCACGCCCACGTCGCTGGCCCACCTCGACGATCTCGTGCGCAGCACTGCCAACTATTCCTCGTGGTTCGAGGGCGCGAGCGCGACCGCGAGGCGGATCGGGGTGCACGGCTTCCGCTTCGACGGGCACGACCAGCCCGCCGCCGTGACGCTCGACAACTTCCACGTCCTTCTCTGCCTGCGCGGCCGCGCATCGATTCGCCGGGCCATGAACGATGCGATCGAGGAGATGGAGCTCGGCCCCGGCGACGTGTTGGTGAACCCGATGGGCACTCCAATGCGCTGGACCTGGTCGGGGGCGGTCGAAGTGCTGAACGTCACCGTGCACCCCGCCTATTTCGACGACGTGGTGCGTGGATCCGTGGGCGGCGCGGCGTCCTTGCTCCCCCGAGCCGTTCCGTACGCGCCCGACGCCTCACTCTCCCAGCTGAGCCTCGACCTGCATCGCGAGCTCACCGGCCCGGACTTGCTCGGAGCGGAGCGCGGCGCGCACGCGGTGGCGGAGCGAATCGCGCTGCACCTGCTGCGCCAGCATGTCGAGGTCCGCATCGAGCGCAGCGGCCACGACCGCACCTTCGACGTGGAAGAGCGGCGCGTGCTCCTTGCGTACGTCGACGCGTGGCTCGACCGGCCGATTCGTGTCGAGCAGCTCGCCGCGCTTGTGCACCTCGGCGAGCATCATTTCTCGCGCACGTTCCGAGCCACCTTCGGCGTCGCGCCCCACGCGTGGCTGCGCGCACGTCGCCTCGAGCGCGCGCGCGATCTGCTGGTAACGACCGACGACTCGATCTCGAGCATCGCGATGGCTACCGGCTTCGCGGATCAGAGCCATCTCACGCGCTGCTTCGGTGCGCGCTACGGAGCCACTCCGGCTGCGTTGCGCCGCGGTCGACGACAGACGATGTGAGCCCGTCGTGCGCGCGGCGAGACTCGGGTGCCGTCGTCGGAAGAGGGCGGCGGCATCAGCAGTCGCGCCTGATCAGTCGAATGTGACGACCGCGCGTCCCCTCACGGAAGCGGTTTCGAGGGCGTGCAGGCCGTCCTCGATCTTGTCGAACGGGAAATGGGTCGCGGCCATCTCGATCTTGCCACCTTGTGCGAGGGCAACGATCTCGTTGAGGTCGGGGACATTGAACCCGCGGGTGTTGATGAACCCGGCGTTCATTGCGATCTTCTCCCAGCCCATGGGGATCTCGCCCCCGCCGATGCCGGCGACCACGAGGCGCGCGCCCTGGCTGAGCACCTTCACGCCGGTGCTCATCGTCTCGGTGCGGCCCACGAAGTCGAACACGGCGTCGACCCCGGCCGGCGCGAGCTCCATGATCTTGTCGGCCGTGGCCTCGTCGGAGACGACGGTTTGATGTGCACCGAGCCGCTTGGCGTCGTCGAGGCGGTTCTGTGCGGTGTCGACACCGATGATGCGGGCACCCGAGAGCATGTTGAGGTACTGGACGGCGTAGGCGCCCAGGCCACCGACGCCGATCACCACAGCGATGCTTCCCGGGACGAGGAAGTCCAGCATCATCTTCACCGCGTGGTACGACGTGGCAGCGGCATCAGCCAGCGGGGCCGCCTTGACCGGGCTGAGGGAGCCGAGCTGGATGGCGTGCTTCGCCTCGACGAGGATGTACCTGGCGAGGCCGCCGTCGTAGCCGACGCCGTAACCGGGCAGGCCGATGTTGCGGCACTGCTCGTGCATTCCGCGGGCGCACTTCTCGCAGTACCCGCAGTAGTACATCGAGGAGATCAGGACGCCGTCGCCCTCGGAGAACCCCTTGACGCTGGGTCCGACCGTGGCGACCCAGCCGGCGTTCTCGTGGCCGATGGTGAACGGCGGGTCAGGCCAGAACCCGGCGGGGCTCTTGATGATGTGGAGGTCGGTGCGGCACAGCCCGGCTCCGGCCATCTTCACCAAAAGCTGTCCTGCGCCTGGCTCGGGGACCGGAACCTCGCGGTACTGGGAGGGCTTTCCCCAATCGACGATCTGGTACGCCTGCATCGTTGCCACTGGAATGCCACGTTTCCGGAGTGCGGGCCTCGATGCCGGCACTCGCCTCCTTACGCTATGAACTGAAGCGTCCGGTTCTCCATTCTGGAGCCGAGCACGCCGACTTGCGGCGGTTGGTCTGCTCGGGCAGCCCGGGACCGTGCCTTTGCAGGCGGTCGATGAGGGGCTACCCGTTACGCCAAGGCGAGCATGGAGCCGGCGCTGCACGCCCATTGAGACCTGTCTGTCGCAATCAGCTCCGGCTCGGGCCATTCCATGCTGTTAGGTGGATGTACCCGGAGAAGCCGGAACAGCCGCCCGGCGCTTCCGCACCTGGGCCCAGACGATCAGGGTCAGGTAGGCGATCAGCAGCGGCCCGATCGCCATCACGGACAGCATCGTGAGGCCGAACAGAATCTCGTAGGCAATGTCGTGCGGTCCCGGCTCACGAAATCCGCCCATGAGATCGAAGACGACACGCTGGAGGTTGAGGCCCGTGAGAACCGTGACGATCGCGGCGAGGGGCAGAAGCGCCACGACGATCACCTGGAACCAGCGGAGCTGGGCCAGCCTGAACAAGAAGAAGAACAGCAGCGCTACCCGCCAGGCCGCGACGACCGCGAGGAACCACGCATTGGCGGATCGCGCGGCATCCATCGACATGAAACGTTCGACGGGAATCGCGTAGAGCGCGGCAGGCGGCGATACCAGGGATACGAGAGTCAGCACCCGCACCAGGGTCCAGTCGCGAGCCAGCAGCGGCCAGACGAGGGCGAACAGAAGCGGGGAGAGAACCAGGACGTAGATCACTGAGCCGAGCCCGAGGTGTTGCAGCAGGTGTGCGCCGGGGTCGTCCCAGTACCGTCCCATTCCGACGAGCCATGTCGAAACGAGCCCGAATGCCAGATGCCGGCGATCCAGCCGGACGACTTCTTCGCGCGACGCGGTGAAGGTCAGCACGCGCCATGAAGTGCGCAGCACTGGAATTGCCGGTGTCGGGTCCATCAACGATTCCTCTGCAGTTGCGATCGCGTGCGGGAGAGCCTACGCAGGCGAGACTTCCGCCGCGATGTGCTCTCTTCACCGTAGAGCTGTGTCATCAGTTGTCTGAAGCCGGCCTGGAGTTCCTGTGCGGACATGCGCTTCGGCTGGAATGTCAGATCGAACAGCGTGCATTGATCCCAATACACCTCTCGCAAGAGGCGGCCCTCTGCTTTCAGCGTTCGCGCCAGCTTCGTTCCGGGAAACGGCGTCAGGAGGGTGATCTGCACGTCGCAGAGCCCGCTCTCCTCGACGAATTCGCGGGTCCTCTCGAACACGCTTGCATCCTGGTCGTCGAAGCCGAACACGAAGCACCCGTTCACCGCGATTCCCCACGACTGAATCCGCCGGATCCGTTCCAGATACTCCCGAGCGTGACGCGCCTTGAACCGCTGTCCGTCGACTTCGGACAGCGTGCGCGAGTCGATCGCCTCGAGCCCAATGAGCAGTTCGGCACAACCGGACCGGGCCAGTGATTCGAGGAGGCGCTCGTCGTCTGCGACGCGAATGTCGGTCTCGGTGAACCAGCGGATGTCGTACTCGTTCAGCAGGGTGACCAACTCGCGGGACCACTCACGGGAGACAAAGGTGTTGTCATCGGCGAGTTCGAGGAACGGCCTGGGCCATAGGGAGAGGATGGCCTCGAGCTCGCGCCGGACCTGCGAGAGCGGTTTCCGCTTGTAGCCGCTGATCGTCCGGGACGCGCCGCAGAAGCTGCAGTCCAGCGGGCATCCGCGGGTGGTCTGCAGCGTAAGCCGGTTGTAGCGCTCGATGTCGAGCAGGTCGTAGCGCGGAACGCGTGCATCCTCCATCCGGTGCGCCCAGCGGGGCTCCGAGAGAGAGGAGTAGATTGGCCGAAGCCTTCCTTCTTCGTAATCCGAGAGCAGCTCCGGCCAGATTCGCTCACCTTCACCCTGAACCACTGCGTCTGCGTGATTCAGGGCCTCCTGCGGAAGGGCCGAAGCATGAAGCCCACCGATGACCACCTTCAATCCGAGCTCGCGCAACTGATCGGCGAGCGCATACGCGTCGAAAATGCGGGCAGAAAGGCTGGAGATCGCGACGAGATCGAATCTGCCGCGGGATGCAACGGCTTCGGGCGCACCGCTGGCGTCCAGGGCGTCCGCCTCGAGGTACTCGACTTCCCAATGGTCGGGCGTATGCCCGGCGAGCGTCAGCAGCGAGAGGCTGGGCAGCGATGCAATGACGTTCCCACGCTCGACGAACCCTGGGAGCGTCAAACCGAGGGCGCGAAGTTCCGGGTCGTGCACCCGAACTCCGCTCATCGCGATCAGAAGCAGCCGGCGGGTCTTCATCGGACGTAGTGCGCTTCTCTCCAAAGACGGCCAGACGCAGTTCCAACGCATTTGTATCACCGGCTTCGCGTCCCTTCGATCTCTTCGAGCGTCTCGAGCCAGGCTTCGGCGAACCCGCCGGGAACGGAGCGCGAGCTGCAGCCCCGGCCCGGCGACCCGGAGCACCGACACCTGACGCGGGGGCATCGCCATGTACGTGGTGATGTCGGGGATGCCGGTGGTGTGGAATGCGGTGACCAGGTCCCCTCACGGAATGGGGAGCCGAACCGCTGGATGAAGCTGACTGCGCCGCACTCGCGGGCGGGAGACGCCAGGCTTCGCGGCCGGGAACGAAGCGCGTTGAAGAGGGTACGGACGAACAGGCTCAGCACGTCGGTACAGAGTGCTCCGTTGCGGGCGAGGGCCCATCGGAGCCGTATGGGCAGCGACAGGGTCCACTGCCGGTAGGGCGCGCGGGGGAGTACGTGGTCCACGAGATGCGCGGCGACGTCGCTGGCGCGTCGGGCGCAGCACGAGGGACAAACACCGCGACGCTTGCAGGAGAACGCGACCAGCAGCTCGTCGCCGCATCCGGTGCAGCGAACGCGTGAGAAGCCGTTCGCGAGCACGCCGCAGCCGAGGGACTCCTCCAACTCGCGGACCACGAACGAGGGAAGGCCGCCGCGCGCGACTTGGTCGCGGCCGCGAAAATCGGGGGCGGCAATTTACCTGTATTAGAAAAGCAACGGGGCTGAGCTGAATATATAGACGCGGTGGGCGGATCAAATAGCATGCGCGGGCAGAGCAAGCTCCATCCAGCTCGCAAACCCCTACGGTCGAAAGACTAATAAAGACAGGAAAGACTCCATTTCACGCATGCTCAAGAGGGGAATGATCTACGGAGGCGTAACGCTTGCGTTGGCGTTAGCCTCAAGCCAGGCCCTCGCTGTTTCCGCCAATCCCAGACTGCAGAATTTCACCCAACCCGACGGCACCCGCTTCACCGGCAAGCTGCAGGGTGACGAGTGGTTCCACTGGTATCGCACCACCGACGGCCGGGTCTTTGTTCGCAATCCCGAGACCAAGGCTTTCGAGTTCGCCAGGCTGGAGATCAACAACGGAGAGCGCACGCTCGTCTCCACCGGGGTGAGGGTCGGCAGCGGCGCGGCCACGATCAGCAGCGCCTCGACCATCCAGGACTCCGAGCTTTTCCAGATCGCCGCCAACGCGCAGGTGCGGGCGGGCATAAAGCGCGATGGCGTGCATGAGCATCAGACCGCCAAAACCGGGGCGGCCCGCTTCTCCACCACGGCCATGGCTGCCCAGACGTATCCGACCCTGGTGATCATGGTGGAGTTTACCGACACCCAGATCACCAGCCCGCTCAGCACTTGGTCGCAGAAGATCTTCGGCACCAATTTCGGCCAGCTGAAGCATTTCTACAACGAGATTTCCTACGGCAAGGTGAATGTGGTCCCGGCCGCCGAGACCGAAGGCAACGCTAACGACGGCTTCGTCCGCGTACGGTTGAACTACCCGCACCCGCACCCGAACGGCGATCCGGATCGCGAACGCGCGCTGCTTCGAGATGCATTGGTCCTTGCCGACGCCAAGGTCAATTTTTCGACTTTCGACACAAACGGCGACGGCCGAACGTCCGCAAAGGAACTGCAGGTCGGTTTCCTGGTCGCCGGCCCCGAATGGGCCTATGGCAACGACGGTAAAGGCCTCTGGGCGCATAGTTCGTTCTTCTCGGACGCCCCGGTCCTGGACGGCGTTCGAGTCGCCAGTCACACCAACTATTACTTCTCCTGGGGCGAGCGGCATGGCGATCATGACGCCACGGTAGGCGTCATCGCTCATGAATTCGGTCACTCCGCGTTCAGCCTGCCCGATTTGTATCCGAACCTCGGAATATGGGATCTGATGGCCTCGGGCAGCTGGTCGAGGAAGACGGACGACATTCACGACGGCCAGACCCCGGTGCAGATGACCGCCCACACCAAGTGGAAGGCCGGATTCATCGATCCCACCCATGTGGACCCGATGTACGCCAGCACCACGCGTACCCTCCATAAATCTCTAAGCAGCACCCCCAGCCTGCTGATCACGGAGGTTCCGAAGAACGTCAACGCGTACTTTGCTCTCGAGCACCGGCGCGTCGAGGGCTACGACCTGGGCCTGACCGGCTACGGAGTCGAAGCGGGTCGCAGCGGGATACTGGTTATTTCGGAAACCGGCGCTCGAGAGAGCCTCGGCCTGGTGATCGCCGATGGGTCAACCCCCACGAACCAAATGTTCTTTCCGGGAAATAAGGACCGGCTGGCATCGGACACCACGCCTAACACTAATGACCGATACGGAGACACCACCGGTATTACCTTCGAGAACATCGCCTACAGCGGCGATGCCATGACGGTAAAGATCAGTCGAGCCGCCACGGCCCCGGGTGCCGCCTGCCGACTGTTCACCAGCGCCAACAGCGCGCATGTCACTGCCGGCCGAGCCTACACCGTGGTCACCGGCACCTGGTTCAAGACCACCACCTACTACGCGGTCGGTTCCCAGCAGAGCCTGGGTACCGTCGCTACCACCCAGACGACACTGAAGGAAGATCCCGCCGGCCACTTCGCGAAGGGCGCTTGCCCCGCGCAGAACCCGCCGAGTTTCAGTGAAGTGCAGATCACGACGGATGGTCGTCGCGCCTCCATTCAGGGTTATGTCAGCGATGCCGAGAACGATCTGGCGCTGGTGGAAGTCGATATCGATGCCAGCGGCATTTGGCAGCGAGTGGGCCGCTACTATGTCGAAAGCGACCAAAGATGGTCTTTTAATTCCTTCACCACGGGTCTCGCCCAGGGCTCTCATACCTATCGCCTGCGGGCGACGGATGCGGGCAATCGCACCACGCTTTTCGGACCCTTCCAGTTCACTTCCGAAGGTCCGCGCGCGCCCGCCTGCACCATCGACCGGGTCCATCGCGACAGCCAGGGTTACTACACCGCATGGGGCCAGGTCAGCGACCTGGACGGAGACTACAGGCCGGTCGAAGTCAGCCTGGACAACGGCATATGGCGAGCGTCAGTAAGTGACTGGCAGGGATGGATGGTGGTCCTGAGCCAGCAGCCCAATGATCTGGCCAATGGCGTGCACACCGTAAGCGCGCGCGTCGCCGACGACACTGGCCTTGCCGGCGCCTGCGGCCCTTTCGAGTTCGAAGTAGGGGTTGAGCACCTGCCGACCGCCACCATCACGGAAGCGCGAGCAGTTGCTGACGTTATGTCGCTGAATGGCAAAGCCGAGGACATCGACGGCGATCTGACCGGCGTGGAAACGGAGCTCGATGGCAACGGCCAGTGGCAGTTGGCGACCAGCTTCCATCTCGCCAACCCGGCCGAAGGTTTCTGGTACACGGACCTGGCGGGTATCAGCATCGGCAGTCATACGGTGCGTGCTCGCGGCGTGGATGCCGGCGGCCGTCGCGGCTCCCCAACCGCGGCCATCAGCTTCCAGGTGTTCCCGCCTCAGGCTCCGGTCTGCACCATCGATGCGGTTGTGCTGGAAAACGGCTACTACATGGCGACCGGAACGCATACGGACGTCAACAACGACATGCAGATGGTCGAATCCTACTTGGTCGACTTCGGCGACTGGGTGGCCCAGTTCTCCGGCGGCGACAATATGTTGGTCTTGGTGACCCAGGGCACTTTGCCGTCGGGCAACTACACCGCTCAGGTACGGGTGCACGACAGCCGCGGCGAACACGGCACCTGTTCCAAGGTCTTCAGCGTAGGCGCCGCGCCAACGCTGAACAGCTTCACCGTGAATGCAAGCGGCATGTCCGTGACGTCCTCGGGCACGGCGGCTGATGCCGACAACGACCTGGTCAGAGTCGAGCTGCAGTACGACGACGAGTTCGGCCCTTGGGTCAGCGCTAGCGGCACCACCTCCTGGACCCATACCAACAACAGTTTGGCGGCGGGTACTCACAAGGTGCGTGCACGAGCGGTCGATGCCGGCGGACGGACCAGCGCCCCCAGTGCCTGGACGTCGTTCAGCCTGAGCAGCGTGTCCTGCTTTACGGCGGTCAACACCGCGCATGCCTCGGCGGGCCGCGCGACGCTGAAGTACGTCACTCTGTACTACGCCAACGGCTCCAACACCTACCTGGGCACGGGTACGGCCACCACCTCGCTGAAGCAGCAAGGCGCCAACAACTGGGCGAAGGTGACCAGCTGCCCGTAGGGCGGTCAGGTTCGTGAAACAACGGCCAGGCTCGAACGAGAGCCTGGCCGTTGTTTTTGTGGGTCGATGAACGGGCTAAAGCGCCCCCACCGCCTCAGGTCGAATACGGCTCGTGGACGATCCGCTCTGAAATCCACCAGATGTTGCCGTTCGGGCGCAGGCCGCGGTCAAGTCCCGATCTGTGTGTAATCGGCTGGGGTAGCCCCTCGATGTTTCATGCTTCCTTTGTTTTGGGTGAAGACAGCAAAGACATATCCAGGTAGCGGCGGGATGGCGAAGAGGGGCCGAGTTGGTGGATCTCGGCGCGGAGCTCGCGGAGCAGAGAGTCGTCATTCATGTGCGGTTCTCCAGTGAGAACCGCGCATCTCTGACGGCAGGGTCATCTACGTCACGACGGGGATCGGCGAGTACTTACCGAAGTACAGCCCGCTCTCCGAGTACACCCTCGGCAGTCTCGCCATCGCCCTTCCTCCCCCATGCCCACACGCCCAGCCGACTTCCGCAGGCATACCGCGGGCGGCTGACATCTGACATCGACGGGCTGGCGGGGCCCGGGCCTCCTTCACCTGCGCTGCAGGTCGAGGACCAGCTCGAAATTGCCTTCGACCAGCGCCCCCGGCGTTCCTGGGTCGGGAATGGGCGGGTACTCCGGGGAGGAGACGTTCAGCTGATAGGCGAAGCCATGGAGTGAGAGCCGCAGGCCGGAGTCATCGAGCTGCCCGACGGCGAAGCGGGGCTCCGGCACCCTGCACGGAAACTCTCCGCAGGCGCCTCCGCTGCTCACGTTGAAGAGGAACCGCGGCTCCATCTCGAGTTCGAGCACGTTCCATGCGCAACAGCGTTTGAATGTCAGTTGGCCGTCCGGAACATGGTCGAACACGAGGTTGAGCGCGCTGCCCTGGGTCAGCGTGAGCATCGTCTCGCCGACCACATCCGACCCGGAAAGCGCGTACGAGCTCTGGGCCCTCTCGAACTCCTGTACCCGCTCGCCATCGAAGAAGCGTATGCGCTCGAAGCCTTCGTATTGGCCGGTCCAGCGCGCGGGCGTGTTGGGAATGAGGTCCCCCCCGTCGCATCCAGCAACGAAGCACACGAATCCGAGCAGGAGCCTCCTGCCCGCGTTCTCGGTCAGAAGTGCCATGCCGCTCCTCCGTGCATGCGCAGCGAAACCACCGTGCCTTCGAGCGGAATCGGATTGAAGACGTAGATGGGCGTGGCGAGCTCGACGCGCCAGTGCAGTGCTCCGACAACACGACCGCCCAGCTGCAGGAGGGGAGACACGAGCCGGCTCTGGGAGTCCGAATGTTGGCCCGCGCCGTACGTCTGTCGGAACCATGCGCCTCCGAGCTCGAGCCCCGCTCCCAGCGTCAGCGAACCAAGGTCGAATGCGTGCAGGCCCGCGAGCGTGACCGACGTCTCGTCCGTCTTCAGGAAGAGGGGCGAGTCCACGCGGCCCGAGCTCGAGCCAGCGCGTGCGACCCGGAGCTCGACCGCGAGAGAGGGAAGGTCCACCCGACCGACGAGGCCCAGTCCGGTGGCCACGCCGAGCCCATAAAGCGGCAACCGCGCCCAGCCGGTGAGGCCGATGCTGACGGCGTGTGTTCGTTCGGTGCCGCCCTTGCGCACCACCTGTGCGAACGCGACACGGCGCAGCTGTGAGTCCACGACTGTGCGCTCACGTCGCGTCTCCACCGCCAGCTCCCCCTCCAGAAGGAAGTCTCGCTCGCGTCGGGTGACGAAATAGCTCCCCGCGGGCAGCGTGAGCCGGCGCTCCCCCTTGTCGAAGGCGACTTCGGCCAGCACGCCGCCACCGCCGCGTGCGTCGCGCAACACGTAGTGGCCCGGTGAGGGGAAGCGCAGCGTGCCGAAGCGTGAGTCGTCCATGCGCTGCTGCGTGAGCACCAGGTCCCTGCGGCCCCCGAGCTCGTAGCGGAACGTCGGGTGCTGTGGCCCGGCGACGGTGGACACAGTGGCCGCCACGGTGCGGGCCTGCGCGTAGTTGAACACCTCGCCCAGCGTCACCGTCCCGCTGGCGTCCGCGTCCGCAGCTCCGAGCAGGCCGGAGGCCAGCGCATGGGTGAAGAAGGACGCTTCGAGTGCATCCGACTCCTGGCTGTCCTCACCGGCCGCGCTGGACGTGAGAATCGCAAAGCCCTCGAGCCCACCGGCCTCCTCCAGGGAGATGACGAACTCCGGTCCCCGCCTGCCACCCTTCACCTGCGTTGCTGCGCCCGAGCGGCACGCGTCAATGACGAGCACGCGCGCCTGGGCAGCAGAGCCGCGAACGAGTTGCTTGAGCTCCTCCAGGGGCAACCGGGTGCCCCCCAGGTGGAGCGCCTTCGCGTCCGCATGTCCCGAATAGAAGACGAACAGGACCGCGCCCGGCCCGGCTTCGCGGATGCGCGCGTTCACCGAGACGAGAGTGCGGCGGACCCCGTCGGCCTGCACGCCCGTGAGGAGCGCCACGTTCTCTGGAGCAAAGCCGCCCATCTCACGAAGGACTGCTGCCACGCGGGACGCGTCGCGCTCTGCGTAGCGCAGGCGCGCCTCGCCCGGCTCCCCGTCGTTCGCGCCGATGGAGAGGGCAAAGCGTTCCGCGGCTCCTGCCGATGTGGCCACCAGGAGCAGCGCTGGAACCATCCAGCAATGCAGGCCCCTCATCACCGGGCAGTGTCCTTGTGCACCTCGAACATCACCTGCTCGCAGGACAGCCCCAGCCGCCCCACCCGCTGCGGTGAACCGGCACCTTCGCGCAGCGCGCGCTCGGCCGCTTCGCGCACCCGGGCGACGTCCACGGGCGTTTCGCACAGCAGCGCGACGAGGCGCTCGGTGCCGGCGGTGTCGTCGAGCACGATGCTTCCGGGCAGCATCGTCTTCCCGATGGGGGCGGTCGCAATCTCTTCGCCCTTTTCGGGATAGTACACCGTGACGTGTCCGGCGGAATCGATGCCCACGACACGGACGTAGCCCATCCGCGGCGTCCCCACCTCGAGCCGGAGCTGGTCTCCCGCCGCCGCGCTCTCGCCGGAAGCGAGCTCCGTCACCGCACCGGCCGTGTTCCGTTTGAAGACGCGCAGGCTCAATCCGCCCTTGATGCGCTCAGACCCCTCCTCCACTTGAGGAACGACGACCAGCAGGAGCGCCGCAGCCGCTGCCAGGCCTAGCGTGGGCCCCGCGACACGCCAAAGCTGGGGGCCACGCGTCCGACGCTTCGCCCTCGCCACCTCCCCTGCAACCCAGACCTCCTGGGGGAATCCGGCCTGCCTGGCCGTCAGCTCCCTGTACCGAGCGCTGCACTCCGAGCAGAGCTCGAGGTGGGCGCGCGCGGACTTCCCCTGCTCCTGCCCGTCGAGTTCTCCGGCCAGGAGCCGGTCGAGAGCGAGATTGGATAGGCATGCGTCCGCACGCCTTCGGCGGAGCGCCGGCAGCTCATTTCCATTCATGCGACGTTCTCCTCTCCGGTGCCCTCGGCCAGCCGCCGCGCGTGCGCGAGGAAGGCCTCCACCCGGTTGCCGACCGTGCGCCGCGAGACGCCGATGAGCTCGGCGATCTCCTCATGGCTCATCTGGTCGACGAAGTAGTACACGCCTACCTCCACCAGCTCGGCGGGGACCTGGCGCAGGATCTGCGTCAGCGTCAGTCGCTCGTCGGAGGTGCCGGTGTGCGTGGGCTCCTCTGTGGGGGCGTGGCGCGTCTGCAGCAGCTCCGCCCTTCGCCCGCCGTCGCGCAGGCGGTTGAAGCAGAGGTTCGTGGTGATCCGGTACAGCCAGGTCACGTGGGACGCCTGTCCCCGGAACTCGGCACTCGCACGCAGTGCCGAGATGAAGACTTCCTGCATGACGTCCAGCGAGGTCTCGCGGTCGCCCAGGATCGCCTGTGCGCGCCGCAGAACCATCGGACCATGACGGATGTAGAGCTCTTCGAGCGACAAGGACTGCATGGATGAGCTCCGGCGACGGATGGCAAGGGGCCACCGTCGGCGGGAGTTCCGGGATGTTAGCCGTTGGACGGCGGCGGGCACCAGCGCGCCCTGAAGGTGCCACGGAGCGTACCGAACTCGGGCACCTCGAGGTCCTCGAAGCGTCCGGTCGCTTCACCGCCGTCGCCTTCCGTCACCGAGAGGAGGGTGGCGCTTCCGCTTTCGGTGAGCTGCGAGTCGGGCTGGCCACGCAGGTTTCCGCTCGCGTCGTAGATGAGCCAGTCCGCGGCGAATCGCAGCTCGCACGCGCCCTCGCAGGAGGTGGCATGCGCGTAGGTCCCCGTCACGAGCGGCAGGTCCTGGAACCGTCCCGGTTCGTTCGCGCCCACGATTCGGCTGAAACCCAGGGTGATGTAACGCGTGTCGGCCTGGCCCTTCGTCGCAGGCTCGTTCGTGTAGACCAGCAGGTCGCGGTCGCACTGCATGCCCGGAGGGCCGAGCGTGACGAACAGCGCGCGGTAGCCCTCAGGCATCTCCTTCGTCGTGAAGAGAGCCTCCTGGGCATTCACGGCCGTGGTTCCAAACGCGGCATCCAGCTCGGCGCTCGTCTCCAGCTCGCTCCCGGAGGGACCACAGGCAGACAGCAAGAGACTCGAGAGGAGAAGTGAATTGAGGCGCATCGACATGGGTGTCCATCCGTTTGGAGAGCATGGTCGAGCCGATCCGC
>JBAWAM010000192.1:0-2079 GCA_049589315.1 Myxococcaceae bacterium | reverse complement strand
TCCCTGCTGGAGGCCCGGCCCGGCATCAACCGCCAGCAGGCAGAGCTCGAATGGTTCCGGCTCAACGAGGCGATTCGAACCGGAAACGCTGCGATTCGCACGGAGGCAGAGGGAGGTCCGTCAGGCTCGGACCGCATCCTCGACGCGATCAAAGACTACGTGCCGAACATCTATGCCCAGAACAACCCGCCGATCTCGCGCAGCGTCGCCGACGGCTTCCACGTGCCGGAGTCGTGGAAGGAGGGAGCGGCCGATCTCCGAGCGGCAAAGCTCGAGCTCTGGACCGCAGTGGTCGCGCCCTACTGCAACGGCTGCCACCGCGTCAGCACGATGGACTTCACCGAGTACCCGATCTTCGAGCGCCTCGCGGCGGATTCGGCGGGCGCGTCGCTCCTCTATCGGTACCTCCTCGAGGATCCGACCGATCCACAGCACGTCCAGTATCCCTGGATGCCCCAGGCCGAGCTGATGTCGAAGGCGCTTCGAGAAGACGCGCGCGCGTTCGCGGCCATCGAAGACTGGCTCGAAGCCGTGAGGAATTGAGTCGAGATGGACCTCGATTTCGTCGCGAAGCTGAGGCAGTCGGGACTGGAGCCGGATGCGAATCGGCTGTCGGTCGGCGTTCCTCGCGCGGGAGACCAGCTTGCCCAGGAGGATGCGCCGGGGATGCTGGTGACCGACGGGAGGACCCAATCGATCATCACCGCGAAGCCGATCGCGCGGTTGTTCGTGGGAAGCCGACAGCCGCCGTCGTTGCGTGAAGTACCTCCCGAAGAGTACCGCCCGTTCTTCCGTGCACTCGAATGGGCGGCTGCGGACGCGTGCCTTGCACGAGGTCGACCTGAGCCGGATGCGGAGTTCGAGAGACTCTACAGGCTCCTGCGGAGATGTCCGGACGGTGTGGACAGGAACCCGATCTTCGGCTGCCTTCAGCGCGCGGCGCAGCTGTACCTCTCCCTGAACGACGTCAGCCAGGCCGAGTTCGAGGCGGTGATGGATCGCCTGAGCAAATCCGCCCGGGTCTTCAGCACCCACCCGGGGAGCACGAACTACTTCCAGCACGCACTGGCGCCGCTCGTCGAGGGCTGAAGTTTCGTGCCCGCACGATCGGTTTGGGCGAGGCCGGGTCGAGGGGCTGCCCGTACCGGGCGCGTCGCTGTGCCTGGCCCGAACGCGATCGTTCGGCAGCGTCTGAGGGAGGCGGGCTGCCTGCTGCATCGCGCAGTGGAATCGGCGTGGCCCGGCGGCAACTTCTCGTTGTTGCCGCAGGCTCCTCGATGCGCATCGCCCCGAGGACGGCGGGGGCCGGGAGAAGTTGTCGGTCGACCGACCGAAATGCCCCCACGCGCCGCCTTCCAACTTGCGGAAACATCTCGACATTCTCGACGAGGCATCTCCGGAAAACTGGTCGGAAGACCAGTTTCTGTTGCTCTCCCAGCGGAGACGCACGCGTCAAATCGGCGGGACGCTCCTGCTCGTTCTCTGCCTGCGAGGAGGCGGTGTCGCGGAGCACGTGGGCGAGAGCTCTGGAGATCACGATCCGGAGAGCGTCCTGAACAACTTCGCAAGACCGGCCTTGTCCATTCGCCGCTCGGCGAGCGCAATCATCGCGTCGTAAAGACGCTGCTCCGGGTCCTCGATGTCGATACCGTTCAGCCAAATGAACGCGAGCGCCGCGCCCAGGCCAGACCGCTTGTTGCCGTCGAGGAACGGTTGGTTCTGCGCGATGTGGAAGGCATACGCCGCGGCCATCTCGAACAGGTCGCGATAAACGAGTTCCCCTCCGAAGCTCGCCTGAGGTGCAGCCACCGCAGATTCGAGGAGACCGAGATCCCGGATTCCCTCGATTCCACCGAACAACTCCAGCGACCTTGCGTGTAGCTGCATCACATCATCGACGTTCAGAAACTCGGGCTCTTTCACCTGGCGAGCTTCTTCATCGTTTCGGAGTGCTTGGACATCACGTGCTCGATGGCCTTGTTGACGCGCTCCCGGCGACTACCGCTTCGGACGGGTTCAATGATGAGCCGCTCCCCGTCCGTCCTCATCTCCAGCTCGGTCTCTCGATCGATGTTGAGC
>JBAWAM010000191.1:0-1728 GCA_049589315.1 Myxococcaceae bacterium | reverse complement strand
CCTCCACCCGCTGCGCCACCGACGCCTCCACCCGCTGCGCCCACGCCTGCGCCGCCTGCCGCAGCGCCGGGAGGGTTCGAATACAACGTCGATCGCCCCGGCAGCGATCTCCTCAACTTCGACTTCCCGAACGGGACCGTGGAGCAGAACGCCGCAGCGTGCGCCGCCGCTTGTCAGAAGGATCAGCGATGCCGCGCATGGACGTTTGTCCGGTCCGGCGTGCAGGGGCCCAAATCGCGGTGCTGGCTCAAGAGTGCCGTTCCACCGCCCGTCCCGAACGCGAATTACGCGATCTCGGGCGTCGTTCGTCCCGACGGCGCAGTTCCGCCCCCCGCACGATGAGCCGCGTCCATGGATCGGTAGACAGTCGTTGGCCGCCGCTGCACGCAGATGCGAATTGCAGGACGGCGGCAAGCGCGCCGGCGAACGCGGGGGTCGACTGCATGATCCCCTTTCAGGTCTCGAGGACCGAAGTTCGTGGCCCGATGGTTTTCTGGAAAAGGGTTATCTGCAGGCCTCCGTACCTGCGTCATGAGGAACTCCGGCGCCTCCCTCACCTGGCCAGCACACTTGCCTGAGGATCACGCCATTCCATCGTTTGGCTCGAGGACGCAGCTTCGGGCTCCGGGAGGACTCGCATGAAGAGGTCGAACGCAATCGCTTTGCTTGTGTACCTCTTCGTGACCGTCGCGGCCGTGGGTGGGCTCGCACACGGGGCGCAAGCCGCGCCGGCGACGGTGACTGTCAACATCATCACGACCCAATCCTGCACCACCGATCCCAATGACGCCTTCTCGTACATGACCAACGTCGACGTGAAGATCGGACCGCATACGGTGAAGATCGGAAAAGGGTCTACGTGGGGGGAAGCAGCAAAGGCGGACAGTGGTACTGCATCGGCGACCCTGAAGCTTCCGCCCGGGACCTACCAGGTGGATGCGTTCGGGTTTGAGGCGCACCTCGGCTATGTGACGCAGGGCGTTACCGGCAAGCGCATCGACGCGGTCGACGGAGTGGCGACCGTCACGTTGAGCGAGGAAACCGAGGGGCTCGGGCTTCGGATGATCACCTGCCTCCCGCACCCGGGACGCCTCGGAAAACCTCGTCCCGCGCTGCCCCCGGGCGAGGTCCAAGCCACCGGCGTGAAGGGCGAGGTCCGCTACTACCAGGCTCGGAAACCGCCGGACAGTCCGGATTACCCTCCCGGACCTTTGAAGGACGGAATGATCTTCTGGGGCACGATCGACTTCTATGCGCCGGCGTATTCGGAGGTGACGCTCCGTTTCAAGAGCGGTTCCACCCTACTCGTAAAGCCAAACACCCGCGTCACCGTCGAGACGCAGACAGAAAGGGCTCATATCAGAGTGCAGGGCGGGGAAGTGGTGACGAAGTTGGTTCGCCTGGGTGTCTCAAAGGTTGGGGAATTTGGAGACTTTTTTGTCGATACCCCGACCGCGACCATCAAGGCCCAGGAAACCTCGTTCCGCGTGCTCTACGATGAGCCGAAGAAGCTGACGACGGTGTGGGCGGACGAGGGCCGAGTTCTCGTGGAGCCGATCACCGCAAAAGCCCCGCCGGTCAATCTGAACGCTGGGCAGGCCGTGCAGGTGGGCGAGACCCAGGTCGGAAACGTCGTTCCTGCCGAAACCATCATCTCCGCAGCCGGGGAAACCAGCCGGCCGCCTCCGGGTCCGCCGGCGCCCACGCCTCCGCCGGCAGCACCTGCGC
>JBAWAM010000190.1:0-1949 GCA_049589315.1 Myxococcaceae bacterium | reverse complement strand
GTGCAAAGCATGCCCCGCAATCCCAGTTGGTCCCGAACCCAATCCAGACGATCAGCGTCCGGCCGGACGCTCCACCAAATTGGCTCCTTCCGAACAGATGAGCATATCGGAGATAATCGAAGATCCGCGCCGCACCCGATCCCATCGCCTCGCTTATATGAAGGGTGGCCCCGTTCGTTACCCCGACAGCCGGGAACCCGTATGCCCATGCACTCGGAGTCATGGGGATTGTCGAGGTCGACCGTTCTCCGGGTGACCCGACCCTCTCTGCCAATGTGGATGAGACAGTCCTGACAGGGCAGTTTAGTGTCGAGGGCGACCAAGGCAGAGAAGATGAGTTCGGTGGTGGCAGTGCCTTCGGTCGGGGAGACCGAAGTCTTGGCGAAGGCGAAGCGCCGTGGGTTCACGGCTGAGTACAAGCAGCGCATCTTGAACGAAGTCGACAAGGCCGTTGCCGAGGGTCGGTCCGGCGAGGTGGGAGCAATCCTTCGACGTGAAGGCCTGTACTCGTCGCATCTGGCCGCGTGGCGCCGCCTCCGTGAGGCTGGCGAGTTGTCGGCGATGGCGCCGAAGAAGCGAGGACCGAAGCCGAAGGTGCAGGATGATCGTGATCGGGAGATCGCGAAGCTCCGCAAAGAGAAGGCGCTCGTCGAAGCTCGTCTGAAGCGGGCTGAGGCGCTCCTTGGGCTCCAAAAAAAAGTTTCGGAGATCTTTGGGATCGAGCTGCCGCCTCCGCCGCCCGACGAGGATCTCTCGTGAGCATCGTCGAGCAGGAGGAAAATGGTCTGGGCGTGCAGGCTGCCTGTGCCGCGGTGGGACTGTCCCGCGCCACGTTCTATCGGCATGTTCGGCCGCAGCATGGACCGAAGAAACCGAGGCGGCACCCACGTGAGCTCACCACCGCGGAAGAAGCACGCGTCCTCGACACGCTGAACGAGGCAAGGTTCGCGGACCTCGCACCTGCGGAGGTGTTCGCGACGTTGCTCGACGAGGGCGTGTACCTGTGTTCCGAGCGGACAATGTACCGGCTCCTGGCCAAGAACGCGCAGGTTCGAGAACGCAGGAATCAGCTTCGGCATCCGACGCATCCGGTCCCTGAGTTGCTGGCGACGAAGCCGAACGAGCTCTGGAGCTGGGACATCACGAAACTGCTCGGTCCGGCGAAGTGGACGTACTTCTACCTGTACGTCGTGATGGACGTGTACAGCCGCAAGGTCGTCGGCTGGATGGTTGCGCACCGCGAGTCCGCCGCGCTCGCCCAGAAGCTCATCGAAACGTGCTGCGAGCGCGAGGGCATCCAGCCTGGTCAGCTCACGATCCACGCTGACCGCGGAAGCTCGATGACGTCGAAGCCGGTGGCCTTGCTGCTGGCGGATCTCGGCGTCACCAAGACGCACTCGAGACCGCACGTCTCGAACGACAACCCGTACTCGGAAGCGGGCTTCAAGACGCTCAAGTACCGGCCCGGCTTCCCAGATCGATTCGGCTCGATCGAAGACGCTCGCGGGTTCTGCGGAGACTTCTTCCGCTGGTACAACGACGAGCATCACCACTCCGGAATCGCGCTGCTGACCCCGTCTGACGTCCACCACGGGCGCGCAGCGGAGCGCCTGGCCGCGAGGAACATCGTCATGGCAAAGGTCTACGCCGCTCGGCCCGACCGCTTCGTGCGAGGTGCACCAAACGCTGGCGAGCTCCCCTCGTCCGTTTGGATCAACAAGCCCGTGGTCACACCGAACCCAGCAACGACGACGAAGTAAACTCAATAGAAAACTGTCTCATCCACGTTGACAGGTTCCGCCCAGCTCTCCCACCACTCGCGTGCGTGCGTGATTGCGGCCGACCAGCCAACGCGTCGTGGCCCCTTGTCCCTGGCGAGGCACATGCCCACGTGAGGTGCTGGGTTCTCGGACGCGCCGGGTACGCCACAGTTGATCGACCCTCGAGCC
>JBAWAM010000189.1:0-11354 GCA_049589315.1 Myxococcaceae bacterium | reverse complement strand
CTTGCGCACCGCGGGCGCGTGTATTTGTGGTTCGCGGACCGGACCGGTGGCGGGCGGCGCGTCCCAGTTCATCTCCACCGCCTGGGTGCTGGTCCCTTCACGGGGAGGCGGCGGCGGCAACGGAGGCGGCGCCATGCCGCTGCCAGACTCGTCGGATACGGGCGCCGGATACCCGAGCGTCGCCTCCTCCTCCAGGCGCTCGTGGAAGAGGGTCGACATCAGCTCGGAGACCTGGACGGAGGTCGCCACCCAGCGGTGACTGACCAGGAACTCCTCGAGCGCCATCTGGAAGGTGCGCGCGTCGCGGTAGCGATCGTCGGCGGCCCGGGCCAGCGCCCCCATCACCACCGCGTCGAGCTCGGGAGGGACGTCCGCCACCTTCGAGGGCGGCTCGATCTTGCACTCGAGCGCGGCCTGCAACGTCGCGAGCTCGGTGTCGCGCTTGAGCGGCCGAACACCGGTGAGCAGCTCGTACAGGACCAGGCCAATGGAGAAGATGTCCGAGCGCTGATCCACGACGCGCCCACCGGCCTGCTCCGGCGACATGTACGCGAACTTGCCCTTGATCGCGCCGGACTTGGTCATCGACTGGGCGTCCGCCGCCTTGGCGATGCCGAAGTCCACCAGCTTCACGGACCCATCGAAACTGATCAGGATGTTCTGCGGGGAGACGTCCCGGTGGACGACCTTCAGCGGCTGGCCTTTGTCGTCCGCCTTGCTGTGGGCGTAATAGAGCCCCTCGCACGCCGAGGCCACGATGCGGATCGCCAGGGGCTGCGCGACCCACTGCCCTGCGTTCCACGCCTTGCGCATCACACGGCCAAGGTCCTCGCCGTGCACGAACTCCATGGCGATGAAGTACGTCCCGTTCGCCTCACCCAGGTCGTAGATCTGCGCGATGTTCGGATGGTTGAACCGGGCGGCGATCTTCGCCTCGTTCAGGAACATCTGGACGAACTCGGGGTCGTCCGCGAGGTGGGGGAGGATGCGCTTGAGGACCAGCAACCGCTGGAATCCTTCAATCCCGCTGTGACGCGCGAGCCACACCTCTGCCATGCCGCCGGTGGCGAGCTTCTTCAGGAGCTGAAATCTACCGAAGGTCTGCGGAGTCATCAGACGGCGCCGCGAGTGTAGGCCACCGCCGATGGGCGAGGAAGCACTCAGGGTGAGTAATCCCTTTCCCCACCACGCGACGAAAGTTCCGAGCAACTCCTCTGGCGCGGCACGTGTGACAGCCCGGTGACGAGGGGAACGAGCCTTCGTCACCGGGCACCTCGGTTGCATTGGTCCCGATCAGGTCGCGGAGGAGGGTTCGATGTCGGACGGAGGTCGGCGCGCAAGGGGTCATCGGCTCATCTCCGCGGCCGCGTTCATCCTGATCATCGCCCCGGCGGTGGTCTGGGCCGAGGACCCCGACGAGGCCAGGCTCGAGGTCAAAGTCGGGGGCCGGGTGTTCGCCCGCGCGAAGGCGGACGAACGGACCGAATGGGAGCGCGAGATGTCGCTGCGCTCGGCACGCCTCGAGCTGGAGGCCCGGTTCGGCATCGCGCGCGCGGTGATGGAGGCGGAGCTCGCTGGCGGGAACCTCATCAAGGATGCCTACGTCCGGGTCGAGCCGATGGAATGGCTGCGCTTCTACGCCGGCCAGTTCCGGGCGCCCTTCATGGCGCGCGCGCTGGAGAGCCGCTGGGCCCTTCCGCTCATGTCCCGCGGACTCGTCGAGCGATACCTCACCGAGGATCATCAGCTCGCCGGGCGGCGGCTCGGCATCATGGGCGAGCTGAAGGTCGACGCCTGGCGCGAGTTCGAGGTTCAGCTCGGCGCGTTCCAGGGAGCGGAGGACGAGCTCGGCCACCGACTCGGAGAGGATCTCTCCGCGCGCGTCGCTTTCGAGCCCTGGAACCAGCGACTGGACATCGGAGTCAACGCCTACTGGGCGTCGCCAGGCGCCGAGGCCCGCTTTGCCGCGGGTGTGGATGCGGCCTTCGACGTCGGAGGGCTGCGGGTCGACGCGGAAGCGCTCGTGGGGCGGCTGGCGATGGGTCGGTTCACCGCCCAGCTCCTGCTCGTGTCCTGGCGTGTTCCGGTCGGTGAGGGGAACACCTGGGCGGTGGAGCCGCACGTCGCCGGGGAGGCCCTCCAGCTCGTGGGCGCCTCGACGGGGACCGCGGCCAGCGCTCTTGCGGGGGTGAACGTCCACTACGGAGAACGGATCCGGGTTCAGACGCAGGTCGAGCGCGCGCTTCGTCCGGGCGACAGGGCGGCGGGGACGGAGCTCGCGGTGCAGCTCGGCGTGCGGTTCTGAGGGGTGATCATCCATGGAGGCGAAGAAACACTCGAGCATGCCCTTTGCCGAAGGCGAAGTGACGCGGCTGCGGCGCGAGTTCAAGTGGGTCGCGACGCTCGCGGAGGCCAACGCGGTCTGTCGATTCCTACAGGGGGACTCGACGGAGCAGCCCGCCCTCACGCAGGTGACCTCGGTCTACTTCGATCAGCCGGATTTTCCGCTGACGGCGCGCGCCGCTTGCACGCCCGACGACTGCCTGAAGATCCGGACGAAGGAGTACTTCCCGAATCGGATGGGGCAGCTCGACCACGTGGTCTTCGAGGCCAAGCGGGAGCGGCACGGCCTCACCAACAAGCAGCGACTCTGGGTGCCACGTCACAAACTGCTCGAGGTGGTCCGCGCCGGGCAGGGTCTGCCGCCGGGTCTACTGGATGGTGGTCCCCTCCTTCCGGTCCTCGCGGTCGCCTACGAGCGACGGGTGTACCAGAGCTCGGCGGCGTGGCGGGTGACGGTGGACCAGTCGGTGACCTGGCACGCCATCTCCGTGGAGCTCGCGTTCGGACACGTCGGCCTCCGCCGTGAGTTGCTCGGTCCGCCGATCGCTTCAGAGGCGCGGGTGATCGTCGAAGTCAAGCACCTCGGCAGGGAGCTGCCGGAGGCGCTGGCGGCTCTGAGGAGCCGCGCCACGCCATTCAGCAAGTTCGCCGAGGGGATGGCCCGCCTGGGGCAGGCCTACACCGAGGGGATATTCGGGGGGTAGGACGTGTTCATCGATTTCGAGGGTATCGACGGCAGCGGAAAGACCACGCTGTCGAATCTCCTTGCCGAGAAACTCCGACTCGCCGGGTATCGCGTCACGCATGCGCGCGAAGGCGGAGAGCTCAAGGCGAGGATTTCGCGTCGCGTTCGCGAGCTGACGCGCGATCTCACCCTGTTGGAGATGGCGCCGCGGACCGAGTTCCTGCTCAACCTCGCGCGCGATGCGCAGCAGTTCGAAGAGGTGATCAAGCCGGCGCTGCAGCGGGGAGACGTGTGCATCAGCGATCGGTACGTCTACTCGCAGCTCGCGCTGAGCGGCGGCGGTCGAGGCCTGGACGACCGCATGCTCCAGCCCGCGCTGGAGATCGCCTCCCAGGGCGTGTGGCCCGAGCTGGTGATCCTGGTCGATGTGGATCCCGAGCTCGCGCGCCTGCGAAAGCGCGTGGGAAAGGTCGGAGTCGAACGACCCGATGGTTCGGGGAGTCGGAAGGGGCTGCTGGGCGCGGGGTTGAACGTGCAGATGCGCCAGGCGTTCCTGGCCATGGCCCGGCGCGATCCCCAGCGGTGGATGGTGGTCGAGAACAACGACGAGCCGCTCTTCGAGCTCGCCGAAGCGATCTTCGACGCCGTCCGCGCCCGGCTCGAAGGCCGTGAGCCGGAGCTCCGCCTCCTCACGCCCCGGCCTGCCCGGGCACAGCGTTCTGCTGCTTCGCTCTCCAACCTCGACGAGGCGTTCTACGCGGCGGTCGACGACATCCTCTCCCGCGAGCCGGCGCTCGGCGTCTACCTCTTGAGCGGCATCCCCGGTCCGGCGGCGCATCACCGCCGCCTCCGCTACGCAGAAGAGAAGCCGAGGCTCGTGGCGCGAAGCCTGGAGGGGCTCTTCGATGCGGACGCGTTCTCGTTGCGTGCGGTGCTGGCCCGCTCCGCACCGGAGGATGTGCTGCAGAGCCTGGTATCGGACGGCTCGCCTTTGGCGATGGCGCTTCGGGGGCAGCTCTTCGACCTCGCGCCGAGGGAAGCGGTCTCCGGCCTGAAGGGGAACGATTCGGCGGCCGCGTGGGCGTTGCGCGAACGGGCCCTGGCGAAGGGAGAGCTCGAGGCGGTGCTGTTCGGGCTCGCCGGAGTGGACTCGCCCCCTTCGTGGGAGCTGCGCCGCGAGAGCCTGCGCAAGAACGTGATCGCGGCGACCACCGCGCGGAGCCTGACCTTCGTGTCCGGAGAGCTGGCCGACCAGATTCGCGAACGCCTCTTCAGCCGCGATCGCCTGGCGGTGCTGAAGAGCGTCACCGGCCTCGATACGCCGCAGGCGAAGGCATGGCGCGAGGAGCTCTTCGACCAGGCGCTCAAGATCGTCATGCGCTCGCTGACCGGGGTCGACTCACCGTACGCATGGGAGATGCGTCGCAAGGCGATCGCCGTCTCCAAGGAGGCGATGGACTCCGTCGACGGGATGGATGCCGAGCAAGCCTGGTCGCTGCGCGAGGAGTACTGGTCGAAGTGGCCGTCGACCGCCCTCTCCTCGCTCCGGCACCTGGCGCTCACGGCCAGGGGTGCAGCACTGATCGAGGCAGTGCTCGCTGCCCAGGGGCACCGGGTCGCGGTGCTCCGGAATGCGTTCGCGGCGATTGCCTGTGCGCCACTGCGCCAGACCCAGCTGAAGTCGCCCGTCGCGACCCTGGAGGCGCCGTGAACCCGTTCGAGCTCGCCCTGCAGGAGGCGGAGCAGTCCCTCACGGGCTTGCACGTGGAGGTCATGCTCCCGCGGCTGGCCGCGGCGGCGCTGATTGGGGGCGCGCTGTCGCTTCGACCGTGGAGGCTGCTGATGCGAAAGCCCCTGCCGGCCTCCGACATGATCCAGGCGCAGATCCTCCTGTGCGCGGCGGCCGCGGTGATCACCGCGGTGATCGGCGACAGCCTGGCCAAGGCCTTCGGACTGGTCGGTCTGGGCGGCTTCGTCCGGTTCCGATCCGGGCTCAAGGATCCGCGGGATGCGGCGATCCTGTTCCTGGTGATTGGGCTCGGGATGGCGTGTGGCCACGGCAGCCTGGCCCTCGCCTTCGTGGGCACCAGCTTCGTGTCGGTGCTGCTGTTCGGGCTCGATCTGATCGGCGAGCGGCGCCAGGACGGCCCGGTGACCCTCGCGGCGGAGACCGGGGATCCCGCCGGCGTAGAGGCGGCCCTGCGGAAGTCGTTCGGGAGACGGAACGTGCTCGTCCGGCGCACGGCGATGGATCTCGCCGGCGGGCGACTCGAGCTGGAGCTGGAGGGCGGAGACGCCGCGCAGATTGCGCAGCTCGTGTCGACGTCCGCCGCGACCGAAGGGCCGCTGAAGGGGCTGAAGTGGACGTTGTCCTCGGGCGGGGACCGGAGACGCGACGAAGCGCACGAGGAGGCAGTCTGATGGGGCGGATGCGCGGATGGACGGGTTGGGTGGGTGCCCTGGTGTTGGGCCTCGTAGGCTGTGGCCCCATCACGCCGATACCGCCCGGGGACGTGAACGGTGGAGACGCGGGCCTGCCGCCACATGAGATGCCGCCGACGGCGACCTCGATGTGGCCGCTGACCGCCGGGAGTACGTGGACGTACGCCATCGACGATCCCGATCCGCTCAAGGGCAAATTCGAGAAGGTGGTGACCGTCGTGGGCGAGGAGCCGATCCCGGGCATGAACGGGACCGCGGTGGTGACGAAAAGCGTGCAGCTGCGAACCCCGCAGCTCGAGGAGAAGAGCTGGCAACTCGTCTCCGGCGGCGTGGTCTTCCGCGTGCGCGAAGAGGACAGGAAGGACGGCGTGCTCGCGCGCGTGATGACCTGGCAGCCGACCGTGATGAAGTCACTGGCGGAGGCCCAGCCGCAGGGCTGGAGCCATGCCGCCACCGTGATCGAATCCGAACTCGACGGCAACGGCGTGCTGGTCGACCAGAAACAGAAGGAGTTCGTCTGGACCGTGGAGGCCGTGAACGAGACCGTCACCACCGCCGCAGGCACCTGGAACAACGCGATCCGGCTGCGGCGCGGACGCCCGGACAAGGTCGACTGGGAGACCCGGACCTACTGGCTGGTGCCGGGGGTCGGCAAGGTGCTGGAGACGGGAGAGCGCCGCGAAGAGCTCCTCCGATACGACGTGCGGCCGTAGTTCCGCTTGCCGGGCGTGGTCGGCCGTCGATCGGTAGGTCAGGCAGGGGTGATCGGATGAATCCGCGGGCGGGAGCCGTTCGCCCGTACATGAAGGGGACTCGTGCCTTCGCCATGGGCCTGCTGCTCACCGCTGCCAGCGCATCCGGGGAAGTGACGCGGGGCCCGTATACCCAGAGCGTCGATCAGGACAGCGCCGTCATCGGGCTTCGGCTCGACGCGCCCTGTCCCGCCCTGGTCCGCTATGGCGAGGGCGACGCGCTCGATTCGATCGCCAGGTCCGCCGGATCGGCGACGCAGCACTTCATCGAACTCGACGGGCTGAAGGCCGGGACCGAGTACCACTTCTCCGTCGAAGCCTGCGACACGCCGACCGGAGAGAGCGGCAGCTTCCGGACCGCTTCCGATCCGGGCGAAGTTCGCGTGCACTTCGCCGCGGTGGGGGACATGGGGACCGGCGGGGCGGAGCAACGCGCCATCGGTCAGGCCATGGCGACGTCGCGCCCCGAGTTCTGGCTTGCCCTCGGAGACAACGCGTCTCCGGACGGGACCGACGCCGAGTTCGGCTCGAACTTCTTCACGCCGCTCGCGGACCTGCTCCGCATCTCGCCGGTGTTCACCGTCCCGGGGAACCTCGAGTACCACTCGGACGAGGCGCAGCCGTACCTCGAGGCGTTCGAGCTGCCGCGGAACAACCCGGGCGGGACCGAGCGCTACTACTCGTTCGACTGGGGGCCACTGCACGTCGTGGCGCTCGACTCGAACGGGCCCCTCCAGGAGCAGAAGGCCTGGCTCGAAACCGACCTCGCGGCGTCGAAGGCGCCCTGGAAGCTGGTCATGGTGCACTACCCGCCGTACTCGACCGGCTCCGACGGGTCGTCGACGAGACTGCGTGAGCTCGGACCCTTCTTCGAGAAGTACGGGGTGGACCTGGTCCTCTCCGCGCACGACCACGACTACGAGCGCACGAAGCCGCTGGTGCGAGATCAGCCCGTGGCGCCGGGGACGCCGGGCGCGGTGACGTACATCGTGGTGGGTACCGGCGGGGCAGGACTCCGCGACTGGGGCGCCGAGGCGGCGAACTGGACCGAGGTCCGGGACAACGCGGAGTTCGGCTACCTCGACATCCAGATCGACGGCGGGGCCCTGGTCGCGCAGTTCGTCACCCCCGAGGGCGAGATCCTGGACACCTTCACGAAGGACAAGAAGGTGCCCGAGGCACCCGAGCTCTCGATGAATATCGAGCCCGCCGCCGGGACCGCGCCGCTGCAATCGCACTTCAAGCTCAGCGGGAACGACGGCGCGATGATCGCATGGAGCTTCGGCGACGGCGGGAACCAGCTCGGAACGGACGCCGAGGTGACGCACACGTACCAGCAGCCCGGCGTGTACACCGCGACAGCCGTCGTCCAGGACATCCTCGGAGAGCCCTACTACGCGACCCGCTCCGTCACCGTGATGGACGCAGAGGGCAATCCAGGTCCCGTCGTCCAACCCCCTCCTCCGGTCGAGCCCCCCGGGGCATCCCCCGCGGGGAAGATTGGATGCACCTCCGCCGGCCTCGGGCTCCTTGGCTTCCCCCTTGCCATGTTCCTGCTCGCCATCATCCGGAGACAGCCCTGACTGTGGTAGAGGCCGCCGCATGCCGAACAAGCCACGCGCCCCCAAGCCCGTCCGTGAAGACCTCGTGTTGCAGGCAGCGCTCGAGGCCTATGGCTCCGTGAGGCACGAGGGGCGCATGGCGGACCGCGCGCTCGACTTCACCCTGCGGACCAAGAAGCACCTGTACTCGAACGAGCGCCGAGCGGTGGCCGAGCGCGTCTACGCTCTGTTGCGGCGCCAGCGCACCGTCGACTGGATGCTGGAGAAGGCGCGCCCCGGCTTCACCGCGATGCCCACCACGCAGCAGGACGTCCTTCGACTCGCCGCCAGCCGCGTGTTGCACGGCGAGGACATCGCCCTCGTCGCCAAGCAGACCGCCTTGACCGGGCCCGATCGAGAGGCAATGTGGGCGCTCCCTGACGCCGCGTCGGCCCTGCTGGCGCTGCCGCCCGATCAGCGCTTCCCCATCCACGCCTCCATCCCCGATTTCCTGGCCGAGCGTTTCCGGGCAGAGCTCGGGAACGAGGCCGAGCTCGCCGTGGACGCGATGAACGAGCGCGCGCCGTTGACGGCGCGGGTGAACACCCTGGCCACCGATCGCGCGAAGTTGCTCCACCGGCTCTCCGAGGAGGAGGTCGACGGAAAGCCCACGAAGCTCTCCCCCCTCGGCGTCATCCTCGAAACCCGGGTCAATGCGTTCAGTATGACGGCGTTCAGGGACGGCCTGTTCGAGCTGCAGGACGAAGGCAGCCAGCTCCTGGGCATGATTGTCGACCCTCCGCCTACGCGGGTGGTGGACGCCTGCGCCGGCGCTGGCGGAAAGACGTTGCAGCTCGCCGCCGTGATGAAGAACCGTGGCGAGCTCTTCGCGCTCGACATCGACGAGAAGAGGCTCGACGAGCTCCGTCGCCGGACCCGTCGGGCCGGCGTGCACAACACCCGCGTGCGCCAGATCCCCGCCTCCGGCGACGAGGCGCGCGAGGCCGTCAAGGATCTGGAGGGCAAGGCCGACCGCGTCTTCGTCGACGCGCCGTGCAGCGGAACCGGGACCTTCCGGCGCAAGCCCGATGCGCGCTACCGCCTGAAGCCCGAAGACATCCAGATGCATGTGAACCGCCAGCGAGAGCTCCTCGGCCGCTTCAGCGCGCTGGTGAAGCCCGGCGGCCGGCTCGTCTACGGAACCTGCAGCATCCTCCGCGAGGAGAACGAGGGCGTGATCGAGGACTTCCTCCGCTCACACCCCGACTTCACCCAGCGCGATGCCTCGCTCGACCTGCCCGAAGGCATCGGAGAGAAGGTGACCCGCAACGGCTTCTTGCGGTTGTTCCCCCACAAGCACGGGACCGACGGCTTCTTTGGCGCCGTGCTGGTGCGTGCGAAGTAGCCCTCCCCACATCGCGCCTACATCGCGCATACTCCGGGGCAGATGCCCGCCAACCACCCGAGCAGGGCCGGCCTGCTCCTCGCAGCGCTGCTGATCTTCACCGCTTGTCGCGTCGAATCCGTGGCCCCCGGCGGAGCTCAGCCGATGGCCGCGAGCAATGCCGACGCCCCTTCCGGCGAACTCTGGGTCTACACCTCGATGTACCGCCAGGTCATCGACGCCCTCGACCCGTTGCTGAAAGAGCGCCTCCCCGACGTCACCCTCCACTGGTACCAGGCGGGGAGCGAGAAGGTGGCCAGCCGGCTCGAGGCAGAGCGCGCCGCCGGCGCGATCCGGGCCGACCTCATCGCCACCTCCGATCCCTTCCTGTACGAGCGCCTCAAGCGCGAAGGTGCCCTCCTCCCCTACGCCTCGACGCACGCGTTGCGGATCCCGCGCGAGCTCCTCGATCTCGACGCCCACTACGCCGCCGCGCGAATCTCGACCATGGTGCTCGTACACCGGAGCGATCTCGCGAACCCACCGTCCCGGTTCGCGGAGCTCGCGCAGCCCGAATGGCGCGGCAGAGTCGCCATCGGCGATCCCCTGACCTCCGGAACCGCGTTCACCTGGTCGGTCTTCATGGAGGGCCGCTACGGGGCAGAGTTCTTCGAGCGCCTCCGCGCCAATGAGGTCGTCGTCGCCGGTGGAAACGCCGCCGTCTTGCAGAAGGTCGAAGGCGGAGAAGCCGAGGTCGGCGTGCTCCTGCTCGAGAACGCGCTCGCCGCCGAAGCGCGAGGGAGCCCCATCCGGCACGCCTATCCCGAAGACGGCGCCGTGCTGATTCCCGGGCCGCTCGCCATCTTCAAGACCACCCGCAATCCCGTCGCCGCGAAGGCCTTCATGGACGTCCTCCTGTCGCCCGAAGGTCAGCGAATCATCGTCGAGCGCGGTGACATGCACGCCGTCGATCCCCGCCTCCCCGGCCCGCGCCGCGAAGCGGGACTCGAAACGCTGATGCCCCGCGCCCAGCCCTGGAGTGCGGCGCTGCTCGACCGGGGTGTGACCCAGGGCGATCACGTGAAGACCACGTTCACGCGGGCGTTCTCACCATGAACGTGCGGGCCGTGCTCGCGCCGCGTTGGTTCGGCCTCGCTGCATGGCTGACCCCGGTGATCTTCTTCGCGATCGCGCCCGTCGCGTTTCTCGTGGGGAAGAGCCTGCGCGCGCTCGATGCGAGCGTCGCGGCCTCCCTGATCTCGGAGCTCGACGCGCTGGGCAACACCCTGCTGACCTCCCTGGGCGCCGCCGCGTTTGCGTTCCTTCTGGCCACGCCGCTGGCCCTGCTCCTGTACCGCACCGACGTCCCCCTGCGCGGGATGTTCGCCGCGCTCTTCACCCTCCCCTCCGCGATCCCCCCGTTCATCTGGGGCATGGGCTGGCTGCTGTTGGCCAACCCGAAGGCCGGCTACCTCAACCGCCTCTTCGGCGAACGGACCTTCGACATCTACGGCCCTGCCGGGATCGCCTTCGTGATGGGCCTCTCCGGCATCCCGCTGGTGCTGCTCGCCGGAGGCTCCGCACTGCGTCGGATCGATCCCGGGCTCGAAGAAGCAGCGCGGGTCTGCGGCGCCTCACCGCTGCGCGCCCTGCTCGCCACCACCGTCCCGCTCGCCCTTCCTTCGCTGCTCTCCGGCGCGGTGATGGTGTTCCTGATGGCAGCGTCCGCGTTCGGCGTGCCGTACATCCTCGGCGTCTCCGCCTCGCCTCCCACCCAGGTGCTGACCACGCGCATCTATGGCTACGTGCTGATGGGAGGGGACGACAACCTGGCCCGCGCCGTCCTGCTGGCGACGACGCTGCTGGCGATGACCCCGCTGGTCCTGTGGCTCAACCGCGCATTCGGGAAGATGGGCCGGGTGCGGCTGGGTGCCGGCAAGGGCGTCTCTCCCCGCCCCATGTCGCTCGGACGAGGACGCATCCCCGCGCTGTTGTTCGTGGCAGCCGCCGCGGGGGTCCTCGTCCTGTTGCCCCTCGGCGCCGTCGCCCTGACCTCGGTCCAGCGCAGCTTCGGGGCCGCGCTCACGGCCGAGAACTTCACGCTCTCGCACTGGAGCCACCTGTTCGGAGACACACGCACCCTCTACGCCGCCGGGCGCAGCATCGTCCTCGCCCTCGCCGCCGGCGGAGTGGTCGTCGTGCTCGGG
>JBAWAM010000188.1:0-14220 GCA_049589315.1 Myxococcaceae bacterium | reverse complement strand
CGCCAGGAGGGCGCGCGCGTGTTCGCCGTGGTGGTGCCGCCCGCGCAGGGGCAGCTCGCGGTGCTGGACATGCAGTCGGTCGAGAGCTGGCGCAAGGCGGTCGCCTCTGCGACCCGCGTGGTGGCTCCTCCCGCCTATCAGACGGCGCATGGGACGGCGGTGACTGTGGTGCCGCTGGACGAAGGCGAGCGCGGACACGCCGTTCGCGTGCAGCCCCTGTGGTCCGCTCAGGCGCGCCGCGTCGCGCCCGCGGGATCGCCGTACTACGTCGCCTTCGTCGCCGATCGGACCGGCGGGTTCGACGGGCTGGTCGATCTCGTCCAGCTGCTCGACTTGGACGGGCTGAGCCCCCACCGTCGCCGTGTGGTCGACGCCGTGAAGGCAGCGCTGAAAGGGTCGCAGCACCTCGTCGAACTCGACGCCCGCCTCGGTGGAGGCGTCGCCGAAGACACGGCCCCCTGAGCCGCCTGGCCGCCCGCTCCAGCTCCGCCCAGCCGTTCGACGATGCGCCGCGGCAGCCGAAGTCGGCCATCCCTAACGTGGTGCTGGAAGAACACGAAGGAGGCGGCGATGAACGGTCGAGGCCAGATCCGAGAGGGGATGATCGTCCGGAGCGCTGACGGGGCGAAGCTGGGTCGGGTCGCACTGCTCGGCGAGCACGACTTCCAGGTCGAGAAGGGCGCCTTCTTCCCGCGCGAGTACGTGGCGAGCTACGCCGAAGTCGCGGAGATTCGCGAAGACGAGGTGATCCTCAACCTGGACAGGACGACGTTCCGGACGAGCGACCCGGGGACTGGCGTGACCGAGCCCACCGTGGCGGGCGTCGAGCCTGCGGTGTCCGGGAAGGCATCGCCGGAGAACCACCGCCGTCACGAACAACAACTCGAGGAGGTCCGCCATGAGCAACATGAGCGCGTGCGTCTCCACGAGGGCAAGCCGTGGGAGTGGGAGGGCGAGGCCGAGGACCGCCGGCTCAGCGGCTCGGGCGCACAGACGATCGGCGTCGCGCGGGAGACGTACATCGTCGACGCTGGCGGTGAGCCGACCGGCAGGGACGCCGACGACTACGACAAGTTCCGGGAGGAGAGCGTCAAGGTCGACGAGGGGCAAGAGGTCGCGAAGGCGTGGCGCGAGCACGACGTGGTGATCGGCAAGCGCTTCCGTCAGGAGGAGATCCGCTACTCCGCCAGCGACGACGACCCCTCCGGCATGCGGCGCGAGGCGCACACCAACGGAGGCAAGGAGTAGTCCGCTACCCACTCGCCGACGGAGGTCCGTGCTGGCACACTGCGCGCCCGCATGTCCTCCGCTCCGGCCCGATTCGTGGCGTTCTCCGACGGCTCCTGCCTCACCAATCCGGGAGGCCCGGGTGGCACCGGCTTCATCGTGTTCGACCGCGCCTGCTCCGCGCTGAAGTTCGGCTCGCAGCGATATGACGCGGACGGCGCCTTCGAGGTCACCAACAACCGGATGGAGCTCCGCGCGGTGATCGAGGCGCTGCACGGGCTCCCCGACCAGAGCTCGGTCGAGGTGATCTCCGACTCGCGCTACGTCGTGGACGCGCTGTCGAAGTGGATCCACGGCTGGCGAAAGCGCGGCTGGCGAACGGCAGATGGATCTCCGGTGCTCAACCGCGACCTCATCGAGGCGCTCCACGCCCGCGGCCAGACGCTGTCGATCAAGTACACCTGGGTCCGCGGGCACGCGGGACATCCGCTCAACGAGCTGGTCGATCAACTCGCGAACTCCGCCGCGCGCGGGTTGGCCGGACCGACGAAGGAGATGATCGTCCCGAAGCTCCGGTCGCTGCTCGCGTGACGCGGTTCAGACGGGCTGGCCCGGAGGTATCGGATGACATCGTGGCGCAGCTTCGTGCGTCGAAAGCGACACGATGACCGGCTTTCTTTCTCGAATCCGGGCTCCTCCCCTCGATGCGAATGCCTTCGAGGCGTCGGCACGTCCGCTGCAAATCACCTCGGCACGCGCAGGAAGGGCCGGTGCGCGCTCGAACGAAGGTGAAACACGTGAAGAAACACGTCGCAGCAATGTGTCTCGTACTTCTTCCCCTCACAGCGGCGAACGCAGCACCGGAGATCGCTTCGAGCGTGGATGCGCCTGATGTCTTCGATTCGCCGACGAACATGCTGTTCGTGCATCCAGACTGGTCAACGCTGCGGGGGGTGGGCGTGACCTGGATGAGCCAGCTCTCTCCAGTGTGGGCGCTACACATCGAAGCGACGCTCGGCGGTCGAACGGCAACGCAGAACCCGTCGAACATCAGTCCGGACGTTGGCTACGAAGAGCGGAGTTTCGACGGGAAGTTGCTCGCCGGAGTGGATCTACTCCCGCTCGGAGTCGCCAAAGGGGGACCGCTGCTCGGCGCGCGGCTCGGCGGGCGCGTAGACCATACGGAGCACGGATTCTCGGGGGGATTCGTGCAGCCAGGCTCGGGCTGGAAGGGAACGACGTGGATGGGCACGATCGGTGCGCGGGCGGGATACCTGGCGCGCTTCGACTTTGGCCTCGCGCTTCAGGCGGCGGTTGGGCTCGACGCTGGCTATTCGCGCACGAGTGGAGGTTGGGACTTCGAACCGTCGACATCCTGGTCTGAGGCGGTCACCTCGCTGACTCCCGCGATCGAACTGGGCGTTGGCTGGGCGTTCTGACATCCATGTCAGGGATGAAGGTGTAACACCCGAAACCTCCGACACATGTGTCAGGTTTTCGGCCCACGAAAGGCGTGGGTCACGGTAAGTGCTTGATTTTCCGAGCGTTATGGCTGGCCCGGCGGTTGCTGGGTCGGCGGCCAGCCGTTCAACTCTCTGGAGGTCAAGATGCGTAAGTCGATTCTTGTTTCGGTGATGACTCTGGCAGGTCTGTTTTCGGGGTGTGGTAACCACATCGGGTTCGATTTGCAGAACGTGCAGGCCACCCGTCAGGAAGACAATCGCGTGAAGGTTTCCGCCGACGTCACGATGAGCCTGGCCGGACCCGCCGAGTGGGCTCAGGACATCCAGGAGGTCTGCGCCGAGGCCACCTGGACAGAGGCGAGCGACGCGGGGACTGGCGGGCTGGCGGATGAGAACGCCGACGCGCTGTTCACCGCGAAGGCGTGCACGACCGAGCCCTGGGCCGACAAGGAGACGAAGGTGCTGACGCTGACCTCGGCCGAGGCGATCCCCCAGTCGCCCTCGATGGTCGTCACGGTCCGGCTGTCCGTGACCGCTCCGGAGGACGGGATGAACGTCGTGATCAGCGAGTACGACAGCACGGTGCCCAGCCCGTAGCCGAAGCACGTCGCCTCTGCGCGGATGCAATGCGCGATTGCATGGGGCACGTTTGAGCCAGAGGGGTGGAACCGCACGCAGCACGGGGACTCCCGGACTGGGCCTTCGCTCAATCCGGGAGCCACCTGCGTGAACGGCTACTCCGTCGGGGCGGGCTGGTTCGTCTCAGGGTAGACCTGACCCTCATCCATTCCGGCGCCTCCGGTGCCGGCGCCGCCCATGCCGCAGTTGAGCTTTCTCTCGAGGGTACGGCTCGCCACCGTCACTTGATCGATGTCATTGCTGATGAGCTGCTGCGCCTCGGCGGCGGTGGCGCTGTCGGGGATTTTCTGCGCGTCCGAGCGAAGCCGCTCCACCCTCTCCCGGACCTGGTCGGTCTCGGGCCTGGCCACCTTCGAGGCGGACTTCTCGAACTTCTTCAGGTCCTCCCGGGCCTGTTTGGTGTCCTGCTTGATCTGGCCGACGGTCGTTTCGGGACCGACGGACGCGAGGCTGTCGACCGACGTCCTGAACGCCGAGAGATCGTCGCACGCCTTTTGTAACTCGGCGCTCTCCTTGTACTCTTTGTGCTCTTTTCTGCCCTCGGCGAAGGCCGCTCCGGACAGGGCGAGGACCGCTGCGCCCACCTTCCACATTCCGCTCTTCATGACTGCCCTCCTCCTTCGTTCCGCACCCAACGCTGACCGATGGAGGGTGTGCCTCGTTCTCCGCCGCGGCACGACGCGGCCGGCCGTTCGCTCTCTTCGGGGCAATAACGGGACGAGCAGGCAGACCCGCGGAGCAGAGAGGGCCCGCTTTCGCCACCCACGATCCTGGACGTGAGGGTCGACGAGAGAGATTCCATGAAGAGAGCAGCTGCCCATGCCGCGACCGAGCTTCCAGCACCTCCCTCGGATCTTGCGCAGGTACATCGCGCTATCGGAGATGCGCTCTTCCAGCTCCGCGTGGATCAGGCGAAGACTCTGCACGCGCGCTTCTGCGCGGTCCAGGTGCGGGTGGACGAGGGACTCACTCAGCAGCAGGCGCTGAATGAGATCTTCGGGACGGAGGCTCCTTCGGTCAGCAAGTTCCTTCGCTGGCGGAAGGGCGGGATGTGGTCGCTCGTCTCGCGACAAGTCGGGCCGCGGAAGGAGGAGGTGAAGCCGACCCAGCTGGCACTTCCACTCACTCGGCCCGGGTCCCAGGGCTCACTCCGAGGCCAGCGTCGCTTCCGCGGCCTGTTGAGGATTCCCGGCACCAAGGCGAGTTGGGTGGAGCAACTGGCGGCGTGGTGTCCGGCCCGCTTCGGGAGCTACTTCGAACCGTTCCTCGGCGGAGGCGCGCTGTTCTTCCACCTCGGTCCGCAGCGGGCGGTCCTCTCGGACGTGAACTCGGAGTTCGCCAATCTATATCGCGTGCTCCAGCAGCGGCCGGTGGAGTTCATCGAGAAGCTGTCCCGGTACCAGAACACGGAGGCCGACTACTACCGCGAACGGGGCCGACGCCCGGAATCTCTTGCTCCCGTCGAGCGCGCCGCGCGCACGTACTTTCTGAACCAGACCTGCTTCAACGGCATCTACCGCGTCAACAAGTCCGGTCTGTTCAACGTCCCCTACGGGAAGCGGACGCGCTCCGACTGGAGCAAGCTCGAATTTCTCGAGAAGGCGAGCCGCCTCCTCCAGAACGTCGAGCTCAGGGAAGGGGACTTCGAGATCGGTCTTCGGGGCTGCGGCGAAGGGGACTTCGTCTACCTGGACCCTCCCTATGATCTGCTCCCCGGCGCCAAGGTGCTCAGGTACCAGGCTGACGCTTTCTCGTTCGAGGAACAGGAGCGCCTCGCGGCGCGCATCCGGGCGCTGGATGCGAAGGGCGTGCGGTTTCTGCTCAGCAACGCCGACACTCCCCGAATCCGGGAACTGTATCGGGGCTTCGACATCGCTCCGATCCTGGTCCGTCGACGCGTGGGGGGGCACCTGGATCGCCGCGGGAACGCTGCAGAGGTGCTCATCCGGAACTACCCTGCTGACGACGCACGTGGACCGGTGGAACCGGCGCTCGGTTGAGTCCGGAGTCGTTCCGCCGCCCCCTCGGTGGTACGGCCCCTCACGGCACTCGAGTAGGAATCACCCCTGCGTCGCGGAAGACGGGCTCGAGCCGCTGAGAGAGCAACGGGAGGTTGTGACTCGGCACCTGGGGATACAGGTGGTGCTCGAGGTGGTACGCCAGGTAGTTGTCCAGCGAGGTGCGGAGGTACGAACGCAGTCTTCCGCGCGAGGGATCAAGTCGGGAGAGGAAGTCCCTTCCAAGCAGATGGGCCACGAATCCCTGCACCACATCCTGCGCGGCGTCCGGATCGCAGCCCTTGCGACGCGCGTACGAGTACAGGGGACGCCAATAGCTGGCGAGCAACTCGTTCAAGGCCGCACGACGCCGATCCGGCGACTCGCGCGCGGACAGGATGAGCGTCCAGCGCGTGCTCGGAAACGAAGCCCGTTGTGAGGCGTCGGCCGCCATGACTGCGGGCACAATGCCGACCGACAGCAGCGCTGTAAAGGTGCCGCACACGAGCGGCTCGCGTGGGTTCGCACGCATCCGGGTGACCGACACGCACCAGGTGCCGAATCTCCCGTAGCCGGTCAGACCGCGGGAATCCGTCTTCAGCCTTGCACTTCAGGGCTCCGGGTCGTAGAGGGCCGCCCGTCATTCAACAGTGGAGGGGGGATAGATATGAAGCGGAATTCAATGTGGACCCTGGTGCTCGCGGTGGCAGTCGCCAGCCCCGCGTGGGCCCAGTGGAATGTCTCGGGCTCGTCGGTGGAGGCGCTGAACGGGAGTCTCTCGTCAGTCCGGCCGGCGGTGCGCACTCCGAGCAACGCGGCTTCGTACCTCGGTTCGGGCAGCGCCCTTGGCTACAACGGGCCCATTGGACCCTATGGGCCGCTCGGGACGCTGGGGCCCATCGGAAGCAACACCTGGAACGTGTCGTACTGGATCAGCGCGGTCGGTGACTGGTCGACCTGGTCGAACACGCTGACCGACCTGGACGGTCCGCTCAGTGGGAGTGGGCCGCTGGGCCCGAACGGTCCGCTCAGCCAGCAGGCGTACTGGGTGGATCTCCCGGCCATCAATGATTTCAGCAAGCAGCTCCAGGCTGGCGGAGTGTGGTCGGTGCTCGGACCCGTGGGTCCGCTCGGTCCGCTCGGACCTCTCGGCCCCCTGGGGCCGGTGGGCGCCCACGGATTCAAACCGGATTCGAAGGGCCGGTACGTGAACACCAGCGGCGTGGAGCAGCGGACCGTCACGGTGCCCTACAGCGGGAGCACCCGAACGTACGAGCTGTATGAGGACTACACCGAGTCCTACGGCAAGTCGAAGACCGACAACGACTCGTCGTTCATGGTCGAGGGCTACATCTCGTATCCGTACACCGAGACTGACAGCTTCACGTTCACCTCGCGCAAGACGCAATACGTGACGCTGGCTCTGGTCCCGCTGTACGCGCTCGACGATTTCGACGTGACGATCACGGACCAGAACGGACGGCTTCTGGCGTACTCGCGCTCGGGGGCGTTCATCGACTGGATTCAGCTCAAGGTGTCTGCGGGCACGAAGCTCACCGCGCAGGTGCGGCTGTATTCAACCCGGCACTACTACACCAAGGACTATCGGCTGTTCGTGACCGGGTCGACTCAGTACATCGCCACGACGGACATCACGGGCGCGCACCAGGTGCCGAACTCCCTGTAGTGCGGGCGTCGTGAAGCGGTTTCGCGGCTGCCGGTGAGCCAGCTCCGGGCTGTGCGGGTGCGGAGAGAGGACCGCTCTCTCCGCGCGCACGGCCGAAGCCACCGCAGAGCTCTCCGAAGAGGACGCGGCTGGGGCCGTTTCGCGCGACGAAGATCATCGACGCTTCGCCCGACTGAGCTCCTCGACGACCAGCTCCGACACCCGACGGATGCGGGGAATGTCCAGCGCCGACTTCGCGCAGACGAGGTGCAGCGGCCCCTTCGCCCAGGGCCCGAGATCGAGGTCGAGCGGGACCAGCGCGCGATCGCGGCTGAACCTGTGCTGAATGCGTCCCAGCACCATCGCGCCGATCCCGGCTTCGGCGGCGGCCAGCAGCACCAGGAAGTTGTCCGCCGTGAAGGCCGGGGTGAACCCGGGGATCGCCGCTGCGAGCTGTGGATTCGGTGGGACCGAGTCGAAGGGCGGCGCCCACGCGACCCACGGCAGCTGCGCCAGGGAGGGCTTTTCCGGCAGGCGCGACTTGAGCTCCCTGGAGACGAAGACGGCGTTCTCCACCTCGAGGGTGAACACCGTGGTCAAGTCCGGGTTGCTCGGCGCGTGGGTGCGCAGGGCCAGGTCGGCTTCTCCGCGCGCGAGGTCCAGATACTGGATCGAGGAGAGCACCTCGAGTCGGAGCTGCGGCTGCTTCTGCGCGAGGAACCCGGCAAAGGGCACGAGGAAGTCCCCGCAGACGAACGGGGACGAGGCGAACCGGACGAGGCCGCGGGGTGAGGGGTCGCGCGACTCGGCGGCCCGATTGAGCTCACCCGCCCACTCCGCCATCTTCCTCGCTGGCACGAGCAGGCGTTCGCCGGCGGCCGTCAGCGCCGCGCCCTCGACGCCGCGCCGGAAGAGCGAAGCGCCCACCGCGTACTCGAGCTCCGCCAGACGTCGACTCACCGTCGGCTGGCCGATGCGCAGCTGACGCGCCGCCTTGCTCAGGCTGCCCAGCTCGGCAATCGCGAGGAACAGCCTCGCGTCCTCCCAGGAGATATCCATTGGTGGATTGGGTCATGCCAAAGCAGCGGCTCGGCATCCATCAGGGAATGGGTACCCTCCCGCCCATGAAGACACTCGTTCCCTTCCTCTCCTGCCTTGTCCTCCTCTCCGGCTGCAGCTTCACCTCCCATGAGGTGCAGCGCTCCTCCCTGGGCGTGAGCCGCGCCTCCTCCGACCTGCTGGACGTGCTCGACCAGCCCGGTCCCGTAGAGCTCGAGACCGTCGCCTCCTGCGACTGGGCGGGCCCACGGAGCGGGCTGGTGAACCTGGAGCACCCCACCGCCCGGGAGGCCGGCCTGGTGGAGGGCGAGGAGTCCATCCAGGTGTTCTTCCACGTGCTCCGCCACCCGACGAAGGGCACCTTCATCGTCGACACCGGCATCGAGACGGCTCTCCGCGACGCGCCGGACACGTCCGCCCTGGGGGCCCTGGTCAAGTCGGCGATGAACCTGGAGAAGATGAAGCCGCTCATGCCGCTCGGCGAGTGGCTCGCGCAGGAGTCGAAGCCGTTGGCGGGCGTGTTCCTGACGCACCTGCACATCGATCACATCACCGGGATGCCCGACGTGCCCGCGGGGACGCCCGTGTACACCGGCCCCGGCGAGGCCTCGGCGCGGGCCTTCCTGAACCTCTTCTCCCGGGGCACCGCGGACCGCGCGCTGGAGGGCAAGCCGGCGCTCTCGGAGTGGACCTTCGCGAAGGACCCGTCAGGTCTGTTCGAGGGCGTGGTGGACGTCTTCGGCGATGGGTCGGTGTGGGCGCTCTGGGTGCCAGGCCACACGCCGGGGAGCACCGCCTACCTGGTGCGGACGGCGAAGGGCCCGGTGCTGCTCGTCGGCGACGCGAGCCACACCCGCTGGGGCTGGGAGCACGACGTCGAGCCGGGGACCTTCACCGCCGACGGTCCCCGTAGCGCGGAGAGCTTCAAGCGGCTGAAGACCTTCGCCACCGCGCACCCGAATGTGGAGGTGCGGCTCGGGCATCAACACTGAAGCTCAGGGATGCGGGTGCCTGTCGTGATGCGACGCGTGGGCGGCGCGGGCTCCCCGGGCGGCGGGTGGCATAGAACGTTCGAGCCGGCGAGCGGCCCTCTGGCACGGGGCCCGCGGCCGTCTCGAGCGTTGACAAGGACCTGCAAGTCTGATGAAAGTTTGAACCCATAGTAATTGCTTCTGCGCGCTTTCGAGCATGCGGAGGCTCCTGCGTCGATGGCGCCCTCTTCGCGCCCGGCGTTCGCTGCCACGGCCTCGTGCCGCTCGGCATTCCAATCACCCGGGGTCCACGGACTCCGGTGCACCGGACGCGTGCGTTCGCGTGCATCAACCTGCGGGTCGGTCGGCGTTGCCCAGGCGCGCCCGGCTGCTGCCGCTGCTCGAGGTGTGTTCATATGGCTCTCCGCGTCGCAATCATCGGAGCTGGCCCCAGCGGCCTGGCCCAGCTGCGTGCATTCGAATCCGCTGCCCGGAAGGGCGCGGAGATCCCAGAGCTCGTCTGCTTCGAGAAGCAGGAGGACTGGGGCGGACTCTGGAACTACACGTGGCGAACCGGGCTCGGCCGCTACGGCGAGCCGGTCCACGGCAGCATGTACCGGCACCTCTGGTCGAACGGCCCGAAGGAGGCACTGGAGTTCGCCGACTACTCCTTCGACGAGCACTTCGGGCGGCCCATCCCCTCGTACCCGCCGCGCGAGGTGCTGTACGAATACATCCGCGGGCGGGTGGAGAAGAGCGACGTCCGCAAGTACATCCAGTTCAGCACGGTCGTTCGCTGGGTCTCCTGGTCCGAGGAAACCAGGAAGTTCACGGTGGTGGTGGACGACCTCGCCAGGCACGAGGTGCGCGAGGAGGAGTTCGACCGGGTGGTGAACGCGACCGGCCACTTCTCCACGCCCAACGTGCCCTTCTTCGAGGGCATCGACGGGTTTCCGGGCCGGGTGATGCACGCGCACGACTTCCGGGGCGCCGAGGAGTTCGTGGGCAAGGACCTCCTGCTGATCGGGAGCAGCTACTCCGCCGAGGACATCGGCGTGCAGTGCTACAAGCTGGGCGCCAGGTCGGTGACCATCAGCTACCGGTCCAGCCGCATGGGGTTCAAGTGGCCCAGGGGCATGAAGGAGGTCCCGCTGGTGGAGCGCTTCGAGGGGAACCACGCGCACTTCAAGGACGGGACCTCGGGGCGGTTCGACGCGGTCATCCTGTGCACGGGCTACCTCCACAAGTACCGCTTCCTCCCCAATGCGCTGCGCCTGCAGAGCAGCAACCGGCTCTACCCGCCCGGGCTGTACAAGGGCGTGTTCTGGCAGGGCCAGCCGGAGCTCACCTACCTGGGGATGCAGGACCAGTACTACACGTTCAACATGTTCGACGCGCAGGCGTGGCTCGTGCGCGACGTGATCATGGGGCGCACCGAGCTGCCCTCCGCCGAGGAGCGGGCGGCAGACATCGCCGCGTGGGTCGCGCGTGAGGAGAAGGTCGAGACCTCCTTCGACGCCGTGGACTTCCAGGCCGCGTACATCCGCGATCTGATCGATCGAACCGACTACCCGGGCTTCAGCGTGGAGAAGGTCGCTGAAATGCTGAAGCAGTGGCTGCGCGACAAGCAAGAGGACATCCTCGGCTACCGCGACCGCACCTACACCTCGATCGTTACCGGTACCCGCGCAGTCCCGCACCGCCGAAAATGGATGGAGGAGCTGAACGACTCCGCCGAGCACTTCCTCGCGGACGCGCCGGTGCGCAGGGCGAATTGACGGTCGAGCGGGGCCGCCTCGGGCGAGGCTTGCCACCCAGGAGGTGGACTGAACCCGAGGCAAGGGATGTCTCTCAAGGAGTACGGCCCGGGAACCGCGTTTCCCGGCACCATCGGCCGGCTCGAAGCCCTGGAGCTCGAGCCGCCATCGCAGGTGCGCGGTGTGCCCGGCCCCGGGTCCTTCCTTCGCCGAGGCGGGAGTCGGCTTCGGCCGTGCCGGGCTCCGTGCGCGGGCGCGTATCGCATTGAACAGGCCCGTGGATGCGGTGCGTCAGCAGTGGGCGCTCACCGGCGCAGGGTGCTGCTCATGCGCACCGTACAGGCGCTCGCGGACCTCGCAGACGATCTCTGGGCCGACGAACGATTCACCGTATAGGTACAGCAGGCTCCTGGTGGTCGGGGCGACGTCCTTCACGCGCGCGCCGTATCTAGAAATCAGGAGCTCGAGGATCTCCCCGAACCGGCGGTAGCACTCGAAGTACGCAGGCTCGCGCCAGAGCTCCTGACTGCCGTGTTTGAGCACGATGGAGTACTCGCCCCCGTCCTCCATCTGGTCCCACACGAACTCGAGTTCATCGCCTTCGAGGTCTGGAAGCTGGTTCGCGTCCTTCAGGACCGCCTGCAGATACCGCTGGTGCGCCCGCTCGGACGCCTCGAAGAAGTTCCGTTCCTGAGTGGTCAACTCGTGGAGGTGCTGCTCGGTCTCGCTGGAGCCTGGAACTGCGGTCCTGCGCAGGACGCGCGCGCACCCGGGGCACGCGTGTTCAATGACATCCGAAGCCTCCAGGCGGATCGACGCTTCGCGTCCGAAGCCCTCCCATCTGCAGCTCGAACACTCGGCGGCTTGTTGTCTGAACTCGTAGTAGCTCATCGCGTTCTCCTCCTCTGGGTGTTCACCAGCGCTTCGACCTGTGCTTGTTCAGCGAGACGAGGAGCCCCTGAGCACCGCCTGGCGCTGATCGAAGCGGATCTTGTCGAAGCTCAGCTGCACGTTCGCTTTCATGTCGATCACCTGGTGAGGCGACGGACACGGCCATTCCGCTACGTCGCCTCGGAAAAACGCAAAACCGGTGCCCGACCTGCGAGGGCATTGGGGATGTCCTCCTTCTGCTCGAAGAGGTGTGTGCCCGTGTCACCCTGCTCGACGCGCACAGCGATCCATGAGCCAACGCTCGCGACCGTCGCATGCCCGGGCAGGCGATGGTGGGTGAGCCGATGAGGGGGGCGCTGGCGGAGCAGTGGGAGGAGGGTGCTCTAAACCCTGCTTGTCGGCACTCGCCCTTGGCGGCGCGAAGATCCGGGGCCACCTCGTCGATCGGGAGCGCCACAGAGCGAAAGGTGAGAAGCGCTCAGGCGGCTGCTTTCGTCTCTGAGAGCCGTCGTCGCTCGATGAACGCCTGCATCTCAGGCCACGAACCCGATAGCAGGGCGACCTCACTCTCGCGGACCGGCTTCAAGCCAGCGATCGTTTCGAGCACCTCCGGTTCCGACCCGTTGTCTGCGGCATGGAGCGAGAACGCACGCACCAGGCGCACGAGCCTGGCGTAGCGCGCCATGCCTCCTTCTACTTCAGCCATCCGCTCCGTCGTGGCCTTCACGGCCTCATCCGGACGGCCCTCACGGCACGCCACCACAGCCTCAGGGAGGAGTGCGAGCGGCGATGTGCGCGCACCGACACGCCGGCGACCTTCCGCCAGCCACCGTCGAGCGATCGCCGTCTCACCTCGCAGCGCGTAGCAGGTAGCGATCAGGTTCGGCAGCGTCTCGTGGGCATATGGGATTGCCCTCGACTTCCCCGAGCGTTCGGCGGCAGCAAACAACTCCAACGCTCGATGCACGTCCCCCAGATTCAGATGGCACGCCCCCATGTAGAAAAGGCCAATCGCGTGCTGTGCGCCATCGCTTCTCCGCGCCGCCATCTCGAACTGCCGAAGCGCATCGCTGTCTTTGCCGGACGACATCTCCGAGATGGCCCGGTTGTACGCAGCCGCCGAACGATTTGCGCGGACGACCCAGAGGACGAAGAAAGTAACGAAGGCGCCGCCCTCGACGATCGCGAGCGGGACCCACGATGGATGCAGGTCGATGGCATCACCAGCCCGGTTGAGCGCCGAGAAGTGACGAAAGAAAACCACGAAGGTGACGAGACACAGCAGCCCGAGCGCGATGCGACCCGCCTGCGACGGCCGAGGCAGCGGTTCGGAGCTTTGTGGCGGAAGCGGAAGGTCGTTCATGGCGGCGCCTGTTTCTGACTCCGGAAGCTAATCCGGCCTATCCGGAGTTCGCGGTGAATGTCAACTTAGGTGTCGCATGATCTGAATCAGGCGGTACAGCACCCCGTCTGGGAGCACCGCACAACGATTCCTGCGCATGGTGGCCTGATCACGAAGCAAGAGCCCCCTCTTCCGCGAGGGAGGAGGGGGCCCAGGTCACTGCAACTGCGTTCGGGATCAGGCCTGGCTGCGTCGGCGGCGAATCAGCGGCAGCCCCATGAGGCCGAGCATCCAGATCAGCGACGACGAACCGCCCACTGCGGAGCAGCCGCTGCCCCCGACCGTCGCCGAGGTGCCATCGCTGCAGGTGATGGTGGCGTTCTGCCCGCCTCCGCCGCTCACAGAGCAGCTCGACTGGCAGACGTCGATCGAGGAGCCGACCTCTTCGACATCCAGGGTGCCGTTGCCGTTGGCGTCGAGCCCGGTCTTCACCGTCTGACCGCCGGCCGGACAGGCCTCGTTGGAGGCGGCCGACACCGCGACGAGTGAGGACCGTCCGTCCGCACCGCCCTCGCCCTGTTCGCCCTGTTCGCCCTGCTCGCCGGGCGTCCCGTTGCAGATCTCGGTGGTGCTGCTGATCTCCTCGGCGTCGAGCTGGTCGTTGTCATTGGCGTCCACCCCGGTGATCAGGCGCTGGCCGCCGTTGGCGCAGGTCTCACCCGCGGCGATCGCCTCCACCCGGACCAGCGTGGAGTGACCGTCCTCGCCGGAGAGCCCGGTGCACAGGTACCGCGTGCCGTCGACTTCAGCTGCCTCGAGCTGACCGTTGCCGTCGTCGTCCGTGCCGTACTGGAGCTTCTGACCGCCCTCAGCGCAATTGGCGCCCGCGGGCTCGGACCCGATGTCGATCAGCGTCTGCTTGCCGTCCGCTCCGTTGGAACCGTTTGACCCGTCGGCGCCGTTGCACACCCAGGAGGTGCCCTGCACCTCGGAGGCGTCGAGCTGCCCGTCGCGGTCGGCATCCTGGCCCACCTGCACTTTCTGCCCGCCGTTGGCGCAGTTGGTGCCCGCGGGTTCGGTGGTGACGGAGGCGATCACGCTCAGGCCGTCCGTGCCATTCGTACCATCGGCACCGTCAGCTCCGTTGCAGATGAACTGCATCGAGTCGACCTCCGACGCGTCCAGGGTCCCGCTCCCGTCGTCATCGG
>JBAWAM010000187.1:0-25182 GCA_049589315.1 Myxococcaceae bacterium | reverse complement strand
GGGTAGGTCAACCGGTACATCTCCTCCGGGAAGCCGCCGAAGTCGTAGATGAGCTGCGTGCGCTCCTGTCGGCCCACCCGCACCGGAACGCCGCGCTGCCAGTGCGCCGAGATCACGACGATCGCCTTCGCGCCGCCCATGCTCCGGCCGGCGACGGCGAGCCTCTCCTGAAACGGCCCCTTCTCGATCACCACGGTCGGAGAGCCGTGGGAAATGAAGACGGCTGGCGAACGCGCCGGGGCGGCGGGAGTTCCAGACATCGCTTCTGCTCCTCTCGTACACGCCGTTGCGGCGATTCCAGCCAGAAACGTGCGGCGGTCCATCGGGCACTCCTGAAAATGAAAAGGGCGGGAACCGCAGCGAACTGCGCTCCCCGCCCATGAAGCGCGAATCGATGCTCGACTACTTCTTGGCACCGGCGGGAGCGACGGCCGCCTTCTGGAGGAACTCGAGATCGAGCTCGACCTTCACGTCTTCACCGACGAGCACGCCGCCGGCCTCGAGCGCCTGGTTCCAGTTGAGGCCGAAGTCCTTGCGGTTCAGCGTGGTGGTCGCGGTGGCACCGATCTTCAGGTTGCCCCAGGGATCCTTGACCGGCTTGGTCGGCCCCTCGAGGTCGAGCACGACCTCCTTGGTCACGCCGCGCATGGTCAGATCGCCGGTGATCTTCAGCTTGCCCTCGCCCGCCTTCGCGACCTTCTTCGACTTGAAGGTGATCTTCGGGTGCTTCGCGACGTCGAAGAAGTCCGGGCTCTTCAGGTGCTCGTCACGCTTCGGCTCGCGGGTGTCGATGCTCGACGCGTCGATGGTCGCGGCGACGGTCGACTTGGTCGGGTCCTTCTCGTTGTAGTTGAAGGTGCCGCTGACCTTGTTGAACTCGCCGCGCACGTTGCTGATCATCATGTGCTTGACGGTGAACGACGCGCCCGAGTGCGACGAGTCGATCTCCAGCTCGGCGGCAAAGCCGGCGGCCGGGGCAAGGAGAGCAGCAGAGGCGATGGCGCCAAGAACGGGACGGCTGAGGAAAGACATCATAGGTTTTTGGACTCCTGCGAAGCGCCGACCTCCATAGCCGGCGCCTGTGATGTGACCTTGAGCAAATGCAAGGCCAACGCCCAACCCATTGATTTTCCTCTGCATTCCCGTCATGTCCCACCCGGGACACTCTCAATTTGAGCGACTCCAGACTCGACCTGAGAGTCCATTTTTCAGTCGACCGCAGCGGTCGGCGAACGGGGTGTCTGAATGTGCGCAATTTGCACACCTCTACGCCCGTTTGGGTGATAATGGGTCCGAAGGGGGGAGACGTCGACCGGAGCAGAACCTTCGATGACCCAGAACGAGAAGCGCGCCACCCCGCGGATCCCGGTGACCCTGACCGGGCATTGCCGCATTGGACATCGGTTCGTCCGCGAGCCCATCGCCGACCTCTCACTGGGTGGCCTGTACCTGCGCACCCGTGAGTCGGTCACGGCCGGCCTCCCGGTGCGCGTCGCCCTGGCACTGCCGTGGAACGATGGTCCGAGGTACTGCACGCTGGTTGGAAGCGTGGCCCGGGTCGAGCGCGACCCCCGAGGGGTGCTGCGCGGTATCGGGGTCTGCTTCACCCGGGATGAGATCGCCGGAGCGGACCGCGACACCCTCCAGAGCTTCCTCAGCAGTCAGTGCAGATAGCGGTCGGAGCCCGTCCCGGTGTTCCGGTCGTCGTCCGAGATCACGCGCAGATGCTTCGAGCGGCTCTTCAGCTCGCGCTCGTACTTCGCGCGCTTGAGCTTCAGCAGCAGAACGCGCGGGCTCCCGATCTTCACGTAGACGAAGGTCAGGAGGATCCCGAAGACCTCAGGCATGACGGGCGCCAGGCTGCGCGCAAACACCGCCTGTAGGGCCACGAAGCCGATGCCGATCAGCGCCAGCCCGTTCCCGCTGATGGGGATCCCCCAGAAGTTCATGGGCGCCCGGCTGTGCGCGAGCCCATAGGCGACCCAGAGGACGGTCGTCAGCACGGTCCCGCCCGCAAACGCCCGGCCCCACAGTCCCGTCCAGATCAGGGCGATCAGCGTGGTCAGCACGCCCGACAGCAAGGTCGTACCCAGCGAAAATGCGAGCATCCGGCGGGCGCCCCAGCTCATCTCGAGGGGACCGCCGATCATCCAAATGATCAGCGCACCGAAGATCACGCCGATCGGCGAGGTCTCGATGAACGCATACGACAGCGGCTGCCACACCATCGCCTGCGTCACGACCGCCGCGGGCGTGAGCAGCAGCACGCTCCCGAGGGCCCCCGAGAGCGCGAAGATCACCGATCCGGCGATGAGGGCGATGGCCAGCTTCGCCGCCGCAGTCCGGGGCGTCAAAGGGCCTCCTCGCCCGAACTTGCTGCGGATGGGTTGCATGGACACCTCGGTGGACCTTCAACAACCTAGGAGACGATTCCCTTTCCGCAACCCAGAACGTACGAAAGGCGCCGCCCAGACAGGACAGCGCCTTCCGAAGGGGCCGCGAATTCAGGCTCGGCTACTTGTGCCGGTAGAACAGCGTGATCGTGAGGCAGTGGAACTCCTTGTCGGAGGACTGCGTGACCTCACGATCGACGATCTCCAGGTTCGAGTTCTCCTTGATCCACCTGGTGATGTTCTCCCCCATCTGCTCACGGTCGCGCGCGAGCGTGGTCGAGAACACCTTGACGCCACTGAAATTGCTGATCGCCATACTCCCCTCCACTCAGACGCTTAGGGTTTACACCCAGATTGTAGACCGGGCAACCCTGTGTGCGATGCCTTGCCGTGATGCTGCGCCGCCGGAAGCGTCTTGCGCGGCTACTTCGCCTTGACGCCGAACTCGTTGATCACGTCCCAGATCTCCCCGTCTGTGAGGGTCCAGGCGCACGACTTGGCGCGGGCAAGAATCGCCTTGCACAGCTCGTCGGTGACGGGCACGCCGCGTTTCTCGCACCAGAAGCGGACATTGCTCATCCCGCTCATGTGCCCGACCTCGATCACCTGCTCCTTGCCGAACTCGCTTGCGGGGACGCCCGAATACACCCGGTCCGACAGCCAATCGTCCCCGCGCCGGGTCGACTTGATGATCGCAGCGGCGTGCACCCCGGTGGCAGTCCGGAACGCGTCCTCCCCGGAGAGCGGGTAGTTCTTCGGGATCGGGATGCGGCAGGCCTGCGACACCTTGTTCACGTACGGCACGAGCTTCGACATGTCGTGCTCGAACCACCCCAGCAATTTCAGATTCAGCAGGAGCACGTCCATCGACGTGTTGCCCACGCGCTCGCCGACCCCGAGCCCGCAGCCGTGGATCCGGTCCGCGCCCGCTTCGATCGCGTACAGGGAATTCACCAGCGCCAGGCCACGGTCGTTGTGCCCATGCCAGTCGATCTTCACCTGCCCCACCATGCCCATGCCGGCGATGAGGCTCTGCGCCCACAGGATCAACGCCTTTACCCCGTCGGGCGTGGCGTGCCCCACCGTGTCGCAGAGCACCAGCCGCTTCGCCCCGTTGTCGACCGCCGCCCGGAACAGGCGGTAGAGGTTCTCCGGCGAGGAGCGGATGGTGTCCTCTGTGACGTAGGCGACGTCGAGCCCTTCCTTCACCGCGAACCGGATCGCCTCAACCGAGGTCTTCTCGATGAAGTCGATGTCCCAGTCCTCCGCCCATTGGCGGATCGGCGAGGAGCCGATGAAGGCATAGGCGACGATCTTCGAGCCGCTCTTCTGCTGCGCGTCGGCGATCGCCTTGATGTCGTTGATGTGAGTGCGTCCGGCGCACGCAATCTCGAGCTTCAGCTTGCGCTTCTGGATGTGGCGGCACATGGCCACCACGTCCTCGAAGGCACGCTTGCCCGCGCCGGGAAGCCCGATGTCTGCCGACTGGATCCCGAGCGCGTTCATCAGCTCCAGGATCTTCAGCTTGTCCTCGAGCGCCGGGTCGAACACCGACGGTGACTGCAGCCCGTCGCGAAGGGTCTCATCGAACAGGTCGAAGCGGTGCGTCGGCCTGGGCACCGTACGGACCGTGTTCCAGTCGAAGATGACGTCGTGGTGCGAAGGGGACTGGGCGCGGCGAAGCGACTGCACGGCGCCGCCCCGGGTCCTGGTCTGGCGCGGAGACTTGCGGGTCATGGGCTCTGGATCAGCGGCTCATATGCCGGCGCGCACCGCACGCCGGCTCGTCCTTGCAGGACGGCCCGATGCCGTCCGGGTGGGCACCCAACGGCACCTTCTCGGACTCTTCGGCACTGCAGAGAACGCACTTGCGCTTGCGGTTTCTCCGCTCTGCGCGTCGTGCTTCCGCAATGGCCTTGGCCCGCTCCCGTGCCGCCTTCGCGTCCTCGTTCATCTGCATCCTCGTCCTGACTAGACCGCCTCGACCAGCACGGCGATGCCCTGCCCGCCGCCGATGCAGGCGGAGCCGATACCATAGCGTCCACCGCGGCGCTTGAGCTCATAGAGCAGGTGGGCGGTGATGCGCGCGCCGCTGGCCCCGAGCGGGTGTCCCACCGCGATGGCGCCACCGTTCACGTTCGTCTTCTCGCGCGGGAGGCCCAGGTCCTTTTCGACCGCGAGGTACTGCGGCGCAAACGCCTCGTTGACCTCGAAGAGATCCGCCTCGCCCAGGGTCATCTCAGCGCGCGCGAGCAGGTTCCGGATCGCCGGCGCCGGGCCGATGCCCATGATCTTCGGATCGCAACCGGCGACGCCCCAGTTGTGGAGCTTGCCGATGGGCGCGAGGCCGCGCTTCTCCGCCCAGCTCCGGGTGGCCAGCACGAACGAGCCCGCGCCGTCACAGATGCCGGAGGCAGCGCCCGCGTGGATCACGCCGTCCTTCTTGAAGATCTTCGGAAGCTTCTTGAGCCCCTCGACCGTGGTGTCCGGACGGTTGTGCTCGTCCTTCGCAAAGGTGATCGAACCCTTCCGCGACTTGAGCTCGACCGGCGCGATCTCCTCGGCGAACTTCCCGCTCTCCTGCGCCGCTGCAAAGCGCTTCTGGGAGAGCACCGCGAACTCGTCCACCTCGTCCTGGGAGATCTTGTACTGGACCGCGAGGTTCTCCGCGGTGATCGCCATCGGGTCGCCGGTGTAGCTGTCGGTCAGCGCGCTCCACAGCGAGTCCTCGAGGCCGCCCTTGCCGAGCGGAATCCCCCAGCGCGCGCCGCGAATGACGTGAGGCGCCTGGCTCATCGACTCGGTGCCGCCGGCGAGCACCACGTCCGCTTCGCCGCTCAGCATGATCTGCGCACCGGTGACCAGCGCCTGGAACCCGGAGCCGCACAGGCGGTTCACGCCCAGCGCGGGGACCGGAACAGGGACGCCGGACCGCAGGCCGATGTGGCGCGGAAGGTAGATCGCGTCGGCGGACGTCTGGACCACGTTGCCGTAGACGACGTGCTGGATGTCCTCGGGGGAGATCTTCGCCTGGGCGATCGCGGCCTTCGCGCTCTCCACGCCGAGATCGGTCGCGGAGAGATCCTTGAGAGCGCCGCCGAACGTGCCAAAGGCGGTCCGCTTGGCGGAGAGAATCCAGATCTCGTCATGCTTCGAGGCGCTCTTCATGTCGTCCTTGCTCCTACGCCTGGCGTCTGAGGATGGCTGCCGCCACCATGCCCAATGTCCCCACGGTCCACAACAACCCATGGAGGTTCTGCTGCCGGATCTCCGAGCGACCGGGGCCCGACAGCCACTCGCGTGCCGCCGCGATCCGCGCCTCCTGGTCCGCCGCCGGTTGAAGCGGAAGCCCGGCAAGCAGGCGAGCATGCGCCTTGTAGACCCGGTCGGTTGCGACGTCCTCCAGACCTCCGGAGAGATAACGGCCCGGCTCGTTCCGCGCAGCCCGCCGGTAGTTCGCGCTGATGACGAAGCCCTCCGGCGCGATGCGGCTGAGGAAGTACGCGCGGGGTACGCCATCGCGGTCGAGGAACAGGGTCGCGAAGGTGCGCTCTTCCTCCCTGGCGAAGTCGAAGCACGTGAGCGCGGGTCCCAGCCGAGGCAGCTCGAGGTGTGATCCGATCGAGGTGAAGCCAAGCTGCTTCAGCTCCGCCGCTGCGCCCTTGAGTTCGTCAGGCAGCTTCTCGCGCCCGGGAGGCTCGTCGGCCTCGATGCCCAGACTCGTCGGGGAAACGGTGAGGATCGCGCGCCACAGCATGAACCGCAGCACGGCGTATCCCAGGGCGATGGCGATCAGCGGGACCAGCAACTCGCGGGGTTCCAAAACAGCCATCCCTCACGGCGTCAAAAGTACATCCGCAGCTCGATGCCCGGCCGGATGAGGAGATTCGCGTTGAATACGGCCCCGCCATCAAGGGTGTCGGTGGGCAGGCTGGTGCTGCTCAGGCGCATCTCCAGATCGGAGTAGGTCGCCTGGAAGACCGAAGCATTGAGCCGCACCGAGAGCCGATCGACCAGCATCCGCTCGACCGAAAAGCCCGCGTTCAGCCCTCCTCCGATGATGTCGGACACGTAGGAGGCGTCCGCCGCTCCACCGGCGGAAGGAGGGTCGATCGCCACTCGCTCCTCGGACACCGCCGCATATCCCACGTTCAATGCCCCGAACACCGATACGTCCACCGGCGCGTCGTCGCCGGTCACCCGGAAGCGCATTCCAGCACTGGCACCGGCCGACCCTCGGCGTGAAGAGGAGCGAACCGCCAGGTCCGGCTGAGCGTCCAGCGACGAGTCCTGGAACGAGCCCAGGACACCCAGCATCAGGGAGACGCGCGGACCGATCTTCTTCTCGACGTTCACCTGGGCTGCCGGCAGCGACGCCACGGGCAGCGCTCCGACAGGGCTGAGCTGAACCGGTGCGGGATCGAGAAAGAAGCCCGCTCCGAGTCCAGCGCCGACGGACCACTCGCCCGGTGCATGGGCCCAGGCGGGTCCGGTCAGCAGGCAAAGCCCGGAGATACAGGCCAGGGTGTAGCGAATCACGGAACCCCTCCTCACGCCGAAAGCGCCTCGAACACGTTCGTCCCGTGACGTCGCACCGCCGGCACCAGCCCGCCTTCGCGCTGCAGCGCCTGGACGATCGGGCTGGGGCGCACCGCCTTGAAGCTGCGCCCCGAGGCGAGGTGCTTCACCTCACCCGCCGCCAGATCGATCTCCAGCTCGGAGTCCTCCTGGGCCAGCTCGTAGAACGCCGCGTCCTGCACGATCAGGTACGGCAGCGCCTCGTTGACCAGGTTCCGCTTGTGGATGAAGGCGTAGCTCTTCGCGATCACCGCCTTCACGCCCGCGCCGATCAGCGCCCACGCCGCGTGCTCGCGCGAGCTGCCGGAGCCCCAGCCCTCGCCGCCCACGACGATGGTGCGGCCTTCCCTCACCCGTGCGCCGAACTCGGGCCGGACGTGATGGAACGCGTGCGCGCCGACCTCCTCGATCTTCGTGAGGTGGCAGAACTCGCCGGGGATGATCGCGTCGGTGTCCACGTTGTCGCCGAACCGCTGCGCCCGCCCCTTCACCGAAGCGCTGGCGCCCCCGACCTCCGCGGCCTTGTGGGCCTTCGGCGCCGCGACGGTGACCTCGGGCTCGGAGTGGCGCACCTCGTGGACGCGCCCCTTCGGATCGCGGTGCAGCAGCCGGTTGAACCGGTCCTGGTCGATCCGCGCCAGCAGCGGTCGCGGGTCGGTCACCTTCTGCTCGACCGAAGACGCCGCCACGGTCGCCGCCGACGCGAGCCACGCCAGCGATCCGGCGCCCATCCGGTTCTCGAAGTTGCGGTTCTGCGAGGAGATCCACACCTCGCCGGGCTGCGCCTTCTCCGAGGCGACCCCGAGGCACATCGAGCATCCCGGCGGACCGACGCGGAAGCCGGCCTTCTCGTAGATGCTCCACAGCCCGCCCTCGCGGAGCCGGCGCACGATGCTCAGGTCGCCCGGCACCACCAGCTTCTTCGCGCTGGGCGCCTGCGCCGGACGATCCCTGAACGCCTGCTCCAGGACGAGCGCGCCGAGGACGAGCTCCTCTTCGGTCGTGGTGCACGCGCCGATGAACGCGCCGTGCAGCTCCGTCCCCAGCGCCTTCTCCACCGACATCACATTGTCGGGAGAGAACGGCTTCGCGAGCTGCGGCGCGAGCTGGTCCAGGCGGATCGGATACCGCGCCACGTACGGCGCCTCCTCGTCCGCGCGGAAGTACATCCCGCCCTCGCGATACTCCGCGTCCGGACGCTGCGACAGCCAGGTGGCGACCTCCTCGTCGGCTTCGAAGATGCCGTTCAGCCCGCCGAACTCGGCGGTCATGTTGGCGATGGTGAAGCGCATGTCCGTGGTGAAGTTCTTGACCGCCTTCCCGCGGTACTCCACGGAGCGCTCCATCGCCACGGTGTTGCGGCCCAGCTCGCCGAGCGTCTTGAGGATCACGTCCTTGCCGCCGATGCCGAAGGGCAGCTCGCCCTCGTAGTCGACCGCGATCGCCTCCGGGACCTCGATCCACGACTGGCCCAGCACCATCGCCGCGGTGATGTCCGCGCCGCCCAGACCGATGGAGAACGCGCCCAGGCCGCCGTGCGACGAGGTGTGCGAGTCCGCGCCGAGGACGACCTCGCCCGGCTTCACCAGGTCCCGATAGAACTTCGTGTGAAGGATCGTCACGTTGGCGTCGTAGAAGTGCTTGAGGCCGCTCTCCTTCGCGAAGTCCCGCGAGAGCTGCGTCAGCTTCTGCGCCCGCTTGTCATTCGCCAGGGTGACCGGATCGACCGTGTGATCCACGGCGAGGAAGAAGCGCGCCGGATCGTGGATCTTCGGCCGCCCCAGCAGCTCGTAGGTCCTGTCCATGCCGTTCCACGCGAGCTCGCTGGCGATGGTCCAATCGACGCGGATCTGGAGCACATCCCCGGTCTCCACCCAGGGGCGGGTGAGATTCCTGGCGTGGTGAGCCAGGATCTTCTGCGTCAAGGTCATCGGCTTGCGGTTGTTCGGCATGCGGCCTCTCGTATACCGCACTCGCTTTTCCGAATCCGCTGCGGATCGATCGGGCCCTTCCTGGCCAGCCGGACAGTCAGGGGTGCTCGCCTCCGAGGGCTCTGCTACCTTGTCGTACTCCTTCGATGTCCGCCCCGACCTGTCCCACCTGTGGCCGTACCGCCCCGAGCGGTACCCGGAACTGTCCCTGGGACGGTTCCCTGCTCCGCGTCGTCAGCGCCGAAGAGGCAGAGCCCTCCGTGGTCATCTCGCCCGAGCTTCAGGCGATCCCGGGCATCGAGTTCACGACCGGCGCCGACACGCCGGTGGACGCGCTCATCGGCACCTCCATCGGTGACTTCGTGGTCCGACATCGGATCGGCCACGGCGGCATGGGGATCGTCTACGCGGGAGAGCAGCCCGTCATCGGCAAGCGCGTCGCGATCAAGGTGATCCGCCCCGAATATGCAGGCGACCGCCTGCAGATGGAGCGACTGCTGGCTGAAGCCCGGGCAGTGAACGCGATCGGTCATCGGGGCATCATCGACATCTTCAACTTCGGGCAGATCGCTGACGGTCGCCACTACGTCGTCATGGAGCACCTCGACGGGCGCTCGCTGGACCTCGAGCTGGCGCGCCGCGGCCCCCTGCCGGCTCCGGAGTTTCTCGACGTCCTGGACGAGATGCTCGCGGCGCTCGGAGCTGGGCACGGCGCGGGGATCATCCACCGCGACCTCAAGCCCAGCAATGTCTTCCTGGTCACCCAGCCCGACGGCACCCGGTACGTGAAGCTGCTCGACTTCGGACTGGCCAAGAAGGGAGCGGTCCCCCACCGCGCGACGCCGCAGACGCGGCAGGACGTGTTCGTCGGAACCCCCGAGTACATCGCGCCGGAGCAGGCGCGGGCCGAAGCCGTGGGCCCGTGGACGGACCTCTACTCGGCGGGCGTCGTCGCGTTCGAGCTGCTCACCGGGCGCCTTCCCTTCGATGCGAATGCGCCGATCGAATGGGTGATGAAGCACCTCGAGGCCCGCCCTCCGGCCCCTTCGTCGGTGCACCCCGGGGTCCCACCCGAGCTGGATCGGCTCGTCCTCCGTCTGATGGAGAAGGATCCAGCGCAGCGCCCCGCGTCGGCGGACGAGGTCCGACGGGAGATCGCCCGGATCAAGACGGTCCTCACCACGACCGAGGTCGAGGTCCTTCCACCGAAGAAGACCCTCCGCCGCTCGAGGGCGCCGCTCGTGATCGCAGGCGCGGTGGCGTTGGCGGCCCTCCTCGGGGCCGGACTCTGGGCGATCCTCTGACGCTCAGGCGTCCGGGGCAGGCTCCACGGCGCGCGCCTCCCGGGGCTGGCGGAGCCAGGCCTTCCCCCGGCGAATCAGCGACGCGATCGCCATCCCCATCGCAAGCAGCAGCGCGGCGATGACCGCGACCTGCCACAGCTCGAGCGAGTGACCGAGCCGTGACCCGAGTCCGGCGAACGTCGACCACCCGTACACGATGGGCAGGTGCGCGACGTACACCACCAGCGAGGCCTTCCCGATGGGCGCGAGACGGCTCGCAAACGCCAGGGGGAGGGCCATCGCGGCGCTGGCGATGATCAGGATCTGTCCCAGCCGCCAGGCGAAGAGCACGGCAGAGGTGGTGGGGAGGTTTGCGAGCCCGACCGTCCAGGCGACGGCGGCGATGACCGCGCCAAGGCAGAGCAGCGCCACCGCCCGGACCCACTGGCGCGCGATTTTCGTGAGCAGCAATCCCGTCAGCGCCCCGGCGAAGAAGTACCCGGCCCACGGCAGCACCGGAAACGGGGAGCGGGCATCGGCCACCAGCGCGTTCTGGAGCACGAGCGGGAATCCCCGCTGGGCGACGCTCGCGGCCACCACCCCGCTCACGAGCGGGAGCAGCACGGTCATCGCCCCGAGCGCGAGCGCCCGCCCGGCGAAGTTCCGGAACAGCGACAGGACGATCCCACCGGCGAGCAGGCTCGTCGCGATGCAGTGCAGGGCATCGAACCCCAGGAAGTGCTTCCACACGTCGGGGTCGAAGGCGAGCAGCTTGTCCACCCCCCACCCCGGCCAGCGCAGGCCGATGCCGAAGACGAACAGGAGCACGACGCGCGGCAGGCGAGCGCGCAGCACGCTGAGCCCGGTGGCGCCGCTCCGATCGACGACCGTCATCACCGCCCACCCGGACACGAACAGGAACAACGGCGCGGTGAGCCCCCGGAACGCCCAGTAGGTCTGGATCCACGGGAGCGCACGCGACGCTTCGGAGAGCGTCGCATCCGCAGTGTGGCCAAACACCATCGCGAGGACGGCCAGGGCACGGGCTGCATCCAGACCTGGGCTGCGCGGGGGTTTGACCGGGGACAGGGAGATCGGGTCGGCGCTCATCTTGCGGAGCCACTCTATGGCCCGGGAGGGGCCCCGCCTACAGTCGTTCACCAGGCCCGCGCCGCACCGGTTCGTTCGGCCGGTGGGCCACGGTCGCCTGTCTGCTCACCGGAAGAGCTCGGCCTCCAGGTTCTCCCGGATCGCCGCAGCGGCCTCTCCGGTGGAGAGCGTTCCGCCGATGTCCCGGGTGCAGCGCCGATCCTGGACGCTCTTCTCCACTGCGTTCTCCAGCGCCCGCGCGGAGCGCTCGTGCCCCAGCTCGCGCAGCATCAGCGCCGACGTCACCAGCATGGCCGCGGGGTTCACGATGCCCTTGCCGGCGATGTCCGGGGCGGAGCCGTGAACGGGCTCGAACAGCGGCGTCGACTCGGGGTTGAGGCTCGCCGAGGCGGCGACGCCCAGCCCCCCGCTCAGGCCCGCGCCCAGATCGGTGAGGATGTCCCCGAACAGGTTGGTGGTGACGATCACCTGGAAGAGCTCGGGCTTGAGCACCAGCTGCATCGCCAGCGCGTCCACGTAGTAGTGCTTCGCCTCGATGCCGGGGAACTCCGCCGAGACCTCGCGGAAGGTCCGGATCCAGAGCTCGTGCGCGGGGATGGCGTTGTTCTTGTCCGCCATCACCACGTTGGTCTTCCCGTTCTTCTTCGCCCACTCGAAGGCGGCGCGGATGATCCGCTCCACGCCCTTGCGGGTGTTGATCTCCTCGGAGATGGCCAGCTCGTCGGGGGTGCCCTTCTTGAAGATGCCGCCGAGCCCGTTGTACTGGCCCTCGGTGTTCTCCCGGAACACGACGAAGTCGATCTCCTTCCGCCCCTTGTCCTTGAGCGGGGAGAGCCGGTCGTCCATCAGCCGGCACGGACGGAAGTTCACGTAGAGGTCGAGCCCGAAGCGGAGGCCCAGCAGGATGTCGCGCGCGTGGACCTGCCCCGGCACGCGGGGATCTCCCACCGCGCCGAAGAGGATGGCGTCGAAGTCCTTGCGGAACGTCTCGATCTGCCCGGGCGGGAGCGACTCGCCCGTGCGCAGATAGCGGTCCGCGCCGAAGTCGAAGTGCTCGAAGTGGAGGCCCAGCCCATGCTGCTGGTTGATGAGCTCGAGGAGGGGGAGCGCCGCTTTGACGACCTCCACACCCGCGCCGTCCCCGGGGATCACTGCGATGCGTGCCATGGGGGCCCGCTGTACCACGCCGCCTGGGCGAGAGGCAGTTCGAACGCGATGGCCGCCCGCCCCGCCCTTCTGGGCGGAGCGGACGGAGCACTGACTACCGGCGGCTGCTCATCAGGATCCGCAGGATGTACCAGAACAGCAGCGCGACCGCGGAGAACAGCGCGAGCGACGCGGCGACGTGCGAGCCCACCGGGTAGTGATGGAGCACGTTGGACGTGTAGTAGAGGATGTAGCCCGCCGCCACGACCACCATCACGGCGGAGAACAGCGTGCCGAGGGTGAAGCCGAAGAGGATCGAAGCGATGATCACGCCCAACGCGGCCAGCGACGCCACCATGAGCATCGGCCGCAGCCAGGAGAAGTCGCTCCGGGTGAAGAAGACCGTCCCGGTCAGGCCCGCGAACACCAGCGCGGTGTAGAGCCCCGCCTCGACGATGATCGAAGGGCCGAAGTACGCAGCGGCGACGTAGAGGAGCGGGATGAAGATGAACGCCTCCGCGACCACGTAGAGGCCCAGCCCCAGGTACTGCATCGCTACGCTCGTCCCGGTCCGGGCCCAACGCTCGGCCACCCAGCCCACCCCGACGAACGCCGCCATCACCACGAGCCAGCCGTACTTGCTGCCGGCGAGCGCCTCCATCATCGCGGTGGAGAGCGGCGACGCGAGCAGCGCGGCCTCCAGGCCCATGAACGCGAAGATCGCGACGGCCAGGTGCGCGTAGGTCTTGCGAATGAACGAAAGTCGGTCGGCCGGGCTCGCCTCGGCGACGCTGATCTCGTAACCCCTCTGCATCTCCATGTGTGCCTCCTCGGGAAACGGGTCCTTCTACCCCGTTTCAGGCCGGCGGCGCGAGTGCCGTGGTCGCGGCAGCCTTCGCCCGCCGCTTCTCGATGAACCACGCGGCAAGCAGGCCCAGCTCGTAGCAGAGGAACATCGGGCCCATGATCAGCGCGAGGTTCACCGCATCTCCGGTCGGCGTGATGATCGCGCCGGCGATCATGCAGACCACCAGGGCGTGGCGCTGGTACTTGAAGAGGAACGAAGCCTTCACGATCCCGAGCATCGCCAGCAGCGCGATCACCAGGGGGAGTTCGAAGATGATGCCGAAGGCGAGCTCGAGGAGGAGCACGAGCGAGAGCTGCTCCTTCATCGTGAGCATGGGCCGGGTCCAGGTCAGGGCCGCGTGTCTCGCCTGGCCAATCGAGAGATCCCGCTCGAGTCGCCACAGCTCACCGAACACCGAGGCGTTCGCGGCGGACACGCCGGCGAGCGCGCTGGCGGCCTCCTCGATGAGCTTCTCGGAGGTGGTGAAGTCCTCCTGCTCCAGCGCGGTGATCGCCTCCTGACGCCGGGCCATCACGTTCCGGAGCACCGGCCGCGCAGCCGTGCCGAGGCCTTCGTGCGCCGCATCCATCAGCCTTCCGAGTCCGGAGAGCCGGGCGGCCACGCCCACCTTCGGAGACGGATGATCCGCGCCGTCGAGGGGAAGCAACGGCGCCTTCACATCCTCGGCGATCGCCGCGCTCCCCTCCTTCGCCAGGGACGCGGCCCGCGCGAAGTCTCCGAAACGCAGAGCGCGCAACGCGTCCTCTTCCCGCAGCCGCGCCTGGTCGATCCGGGTCTCCAGCTCCGTCGCGTCCGGCGCCTGGAGGAGGAACTGGAACATCGTGGGGAGCACGGCGAGGTAGCAGAACGTCGCCCCCGCGAGGAATGCAGCCGTCCCGAGACCGACGAACGGCCCCGCGTACTTGCGCTCCGAAGGGTACAGGCCCGGGGCGATGAATCCCCAGATCTGCCAGAGCAGCACCGGCGTGGCGAGGAAGATGCCGGCGTACATGCCGACCTTCATCAGCACGTTTATCTCTTCGATGCCGGACGTGTAGACGAGCGAGCGGGCCTCGGGCGGGAGCGCATCGAGCACCGGCCGCATGAGCAGGCCGAAGATCGGCCGGGCGAACACCAACGACGCGCCGCCGAGCACGATGATCGCGATCACCACGCGAAACAGCCGGGAACGCAGCTCCGCGAGGTGGCCGAACAGCGACATCCGCAGATCGCCGTCCTGTTCAGTCTCCGGGGGGGTCGTACTCAAGCTGGGCCGTCCTTCTCACCCGGCCCGGCGTCTGGCGCCGCTCCGGAATCGACATGCGCCTGTGGCGCGGGAGCTGCCACCGGTGGCGGCCGGGGCACCAGCGTGTCGGCCACGCGCCGTCCCCCGTCGAGCGGTCCAATGATGGGAGGCATCGCCTTCACCTCCGGCGGGAGCTGTGGCACGGGCGCTGGGGGGTCATCCTTCGCCTGCGCCAACGCACTCTCCTCCACCGGCTCGGGCGCGGTGTTCGCGTTGATCGGCGCCAGCTCCGGCTTCGGGTCCTCGCGCAGGAGGTCCTGGTCCATCCGATAGAACTCGGTCTCGAGCGTGGTGCGGACCTCGTCCGTCTGTCGCCGGAACTCGCGCATGAACTTGCCGATGCCACGCGCGAGCTCGGGCAGGCGCTTCGGTCCGAGGACCAGAAGTGCCACGACCAGGATGATCGCGATCTCGCCTGCGCCAATGTTGAGCATGTGGGGGGATGAGGTTATCTCGCCCATCGCCCCGAGCAACAGCATCGACACCAGAAAGGCTCGCCCGGCGGCCCACAGGCCGGGCAACCGGTCACGTCATTTGATGGGGGAAGCGGTGCCCCGGCTGCAGTAGACGAACGTCCCGTCGTTGCCCTTTCCTGCCCGACGCAGCCCGGAGAAGGCGAGAGAGGCCCCTTTTCGGGCCGGTCCAAGCTTGGCGTTCTCGATGCGGAGCACCACCTTGGAGCCCGCCGGCGCTCCGTCGAACGCGCTGAGCAGCTCGGCCGTGACGAAGACCTTTCCGGCACCGCAGCCGTTGTCGAGGATCCCGAAGTACGGGAAGCCGCCGCTGACCGACACGACCTTGACCCGCGCGTCCTCGGCAACCACCTGCGAGCGGAACCGGGGGTCCTTCTGGGCCTCCGCCAGGCTGCTTGCCGGGATCAGCACGGGCTGGGCGACGGGTGCGGGCTCTGGGAGGGGGGCGGGCGTGGCCGCAGCAGGCGCCGCAGTACCGGGCTTGAGCACGCGACGCGACGGAGCGCGCTGAGACGCTTCCGGCTTCTTCTCCTCGGGCTTGCGCTTCTGCTCCTCGGCGGCGAGCCGCTTCTTCTCCTCCTCCGCCTTGCGCGCAGTCTCGTTCGCCTCGGCCTCCGCCTGGGTGCGCTCCCCCGCCTCGGCCTCGGCCTTGACCCGCTTCGCCTCCTCCTCGACCTTGCGACGCTCCTCCTCCTCCTTCAGCGCCTTCTCACGGTCTGCGGCCGAGAGGGCGCGGCGCGGGCCGCGACGGACGGGCTCACCCGGGTCGGCGAGCTCGGGAACCTCCTGGGCCTGAGCGGGGACGGCGAGCGACAGCGCGACGACGAGGGCAGCGGCGAGATTTCGCATGGGCCTCGCGGACTTAGCGCAACCGAGAAGCCGCGATCAACGACGAGTCGGGCTGGCCCGCAGACCAGTGGCCGGCAGCGCTGGTCAGACCCGGAACCGGCGGACCTCGTTGCGCAGGACCTCCGCCTGCCGCGTCAGCGCATCGATCGCCTCTTCCAGCTGCCTCACCGACCGCGTCTGGTGCTCGGAGACGGTCTGGATGGCCTGCACCGCTCCGAGCACCTGCTCCGACCCCACCGTCTGCTCCTTCTGCGCCCGGTTCAGGTGGCCCACCATCTCGCTGATGCTCTCGATCGCTCGGGTGATCTGCCGCGATCCCCGCGCCTGCGCCTGACTCGAGCGCTGGACCCGGCTGGCGAGCAGATTCATCTTCTCCGAGCTCCTGGTGAGCTGCTCACAGCCGAGGGCCTGCTCGTTCGTCGCAGTGCTGATCTGCTGCACCGTCTCCGCGATCCGCTGGATGGCGCCGGTCACCTGCCGGGAGCCGCGCGCCTGCTCCACCGTCGCGCGTGCGATGGCCTTGACCATCACCGTGGCCTTGTTCGCCGAGTCGTGGATCTTCTTGAGCGCGCCCTCCGCGTCGCGGCCGAGCTGAACGCCCTCCTCCACGTTGCGCACGCCCTGGTTCATCACCGCGACCGCGTTTCGGGACTCGTCCTGCACGCCACGAACGAGCTCGGCGATCTCCCGGGTCGACGCGCCGGTGCGCTCGGCCAGGTCCTTGATCTCCTCGGCCACCACCGCGAAGCCCTTGCCGTGCTCGCCCGCCTGCGCCGCGATGATCGCCGCGTTGAGCGCGAGCAGGTTCGTCTCCTCCGCCACGTCGTCGATGACGTTGAGGATGTTTCCGATCTCCTGGATGCGCCGCCCCAGGCTCTCGATCACCGTCGAGGCCGTGCGCGAGGACTCCTTGATCTTGTCGATGCCCGCGAGCGTCTTCTGAAGCGCCTCGACGCCACGCTTCGCGTCCTGGGTCACCTGCTCGGACAGCTTCGCCGTCTCGTTGGCGTTCATCCCCACCTGGTCGATGGAGACGTTCATCTTGTTCATCGAGGTGGAGGTCTCCTCGGATGACGCGTGCAGCGCCTCGACGTTCCGGGCGACATCCTTGATGGAGAAGGTCAGTTGCTCGATCGCCGAGATCGTCTCCTCCACCGAGGTGGCCATCGCCTGGACGTTCTCCGCCACCTCCTCGTTGGTGGAAGCCATCTCCAGGATCGACGCCGAGCTCTCCTCCGCGCTCTGGTACAGCACCTCGATGTTGCCGCCGATCCCGCGGAGCGACGTGAGCATCTCGCCCATGGAGGTCGACGTCTCCTCGACGCGCTCCTGGATGGTGGAGGCGCCGGAGAACACCGTGTGCCCCGTCCTCGAGATCTGCTCGATGACGTGGGCGACACCTTCGGACACGCCCCGGACCCGGCCCAGCGTCTCGCGCAGCGACTGGCCGATGCGGTTGAGCGCCTCCGCGAGCTGGCCCAGCTCGTCGGCGCGGGTCACCTCGACGCGCCCGGTGAGATCCGCCTCCGAAATCCTCGACGCGGCCAGCATCATTCCCTGCAGTGGCCGGACGATGAAGTTACGGGAGAGATACCAGGAGATCACCGCCAGCAGCAGGAACCCGATGCCGAAGGAGAGCGCCACGGTGAGGCGCACCGACTGGAGCACCTCCGGCACGCCATCGACCTGGACCAGGATGTAACCCTTTGGCTCGCCCGGGCGGGCCACCAGGTGAATGGCGACCACGTCGCCGTCCGCCTGGAGCAACCGGTCGGGCGGAGCGCGCCAGTCAATCGAGCGCACCAGGGATGCGACGTCTTCCGGGTCCGCGTGCAGCGCGAGTATGACCGGCCCTTCAGGGCCCGGACGGTCGAGCAACACGGCCGCGCGGTCGACCCCGCGCGCCTGCACCTTCAACCTCGCGGCCTGCCTCACGTCTACCGGTGTCGGCAACGCAGCAGGAGGGAAGCGCTGCTCTATCTCCCGTGCGACGTCCTGGGCACGGTTGTACAGAAGTCGCTCGAGGTTGCCTTCGACCTGGCGGGGGATGAAGTACGCCAGAAAGCCGAGGATGATGAGGAGCGCCGCTGAAAACGACAGCCACATCGTCCCCAGCAACCCCAATTTCTGGAAGCCACGTCGCAAGTTGGCCGGACTGTACCCGATGAGCCTTGCCCCCACCCTCCTTTTGACCGACCCGGCGATGGCCGCCCACGACCCGGGTTCAGCTCATCCCGAATCACCGCGCCGGCTTCTGCGCATCCTCGACCTTCTCCACAGCCAGCCGGTGGCAACCACCGTCTGGAAGTCGGCGAGGCGGGCGACGCGCGAGGAGCTGCTGCGGGTCCACAGTGAGGCCTACGTCGCCTCGATCGAGGCGCTCGCGGGAAAGTCCGCCCGCCTCGACGAGGACACGCTGGTGTCCCCCGCGAGCTGGGACGCCGCTCTGCTCGCCGCAGGGGCCACGGTCCAGGGAGTGGAGGAGATTCAAGAGGGCCGCGCGACGAACGCATTCGCCCTGGTCCGCCCGCCGGGACACCACGCCGAAGTGGACCGGGCAATGGGGTTCTGCCTGTTCAACAACGCCGCGATCGCCGCCGAGGCCGCGCTGGCGAACGGCGCGAAGAAGGTCCTGCTCGTCGATTGGGACCTGCACCACGGAAACGGAACGCAGAACGCGTTCTGGGGTCGACGGAACGTGCTCTACATGTCGCTGCACCAGTTCCCGGAGTACCCGCACACCGGTGCGCCCGGAGAGATTGGCGAGGGCGCAGGGCGCGGGTTCACCGTGAACTGCGGGCTCGCGCCGGGGCGCACCGACGCGGACTATGGCGCAGTCTTCGACGACCTCTTCCTGCCGATCGCCGAGGAGTATGCGCCGGACTGGGTGATCGTCTCGGCCGGCTTCGACGCCCACGTGAACGATCCGCTTGGCGACATGAAGCTGACCCCGCGCGGGTTCGCCGCCATGACGACGCGGTTGAAGGACCTGGCAGAGAGGTTCGCGGGCGGTCGCCTCCTGCTGGTGCTCGAAGGCGGCTACCACGTCGAGAACCTGGCGACCTCCGTGCACGCCTGCACCCAGGTCCTCGCCGGCTACCGGGAGCAGTTCCCCACCGGCGTGAACCGCGAGACTGGCGAAGCCATCAACGCGACCCGCCAGGCCCTCGCGCCGTATTGGGGAACGCTGCGAAAGGCGTAGAGCTACTTCGCAAGCCCCGCCGCCACCGCATCGGCGAGCGACGTCGTCGGACGGCCGATCAGCCGGCTGAGGTCGCGACTCTTGTCGTCCAGCTCCCCCCGCGCAATCCCACGGTCCGCGCTCACCAGCATCTCCACGACCGGAGGAGGCAGTCCCACGCTCGAGAGCGCTCCGCTGTACTCCTCAGGGCTCAGGTCCTTGTAGACAATGTCCTTCTTCGTCTGACGCGAGACCTCCGCAGCCAGGTCCTTCATGGTGAACGGCGCATCGCCGCCCAGCTCGTAGATCTTGCTCTCGTGTCCCGTGCCCGTGAGGACCGCGACCGCGGCATCCGCGAAGTCCTTGCGCGTCGCGCCAGCGATACGCCCTTGTCCCGCGCTTCCGATGAAAGCGCCGTTCTGAAGCGCCGGGGCCAGATTCTCCGTGTAGTTCTCGACGTACCAGCCGTTCCGAAGGAACACGAAGGGGATCCCCGAAGCGCGAATCACCTCCTCCGTCGTCTTGTGCTCCGGCGCGAGCGAAACCCCCGAAGTATCCGCGTGAAGGAGACTCGTGTACGCCAGCAAGCGGATCCCGGCGTTCTTCTTCACCGCGTCGATGACGGCCCGGTGCTGCTTCTCGCGCTGCCCCACTTCGCTGGAGGAGATGAGGAGCACCTTGTCCGCGCCCGCGAATGCCTCCGTGAGCGACTCCGGCTTCGAGTAGTCCGCCTTGCGTACCTGTACCCCTCGCTTCGCAAGATCCCCGGCCTTGTCCGGGCTGCGGACCGCGACAGCGATCTGGTTCGCGGGGACCTTCTGCAACAACCCCTCGACGACGAGGCGGCCAAGCTTCCCAGTGGCTCCAGTGACGACGATCATCCGAAAAACTCCCTGATGTGGGTGAGTACTGCGCCTTGATGGCACTTTCTCTAGCGTCGTTACTTACCAATAGAAAGTACGCACCTTTTGGTAAGCTACTCACATGTCACCAACCAGAAGAGCCGGCCGGCTGGCCAATGCGATGAAGCAGGCACCCGAGCGCGGCGACCTGTACGCCCCTGCATGTCCCTCGCGTGGAGTCCTGGATCACGTCACCAGCCGCTGGGGCGTCCTCGTCCTGGTTGCCCTGCTGGAGGGAACGCACCGGTTCAGCGAACTGCGCCGGAAAGTCGCGGGGGTGAGCGAGAAGATGTTGTCCCAGACCCTCCAGGCGCTGGAGGAGGACGGCTTCATCCACCGCCAGGTCTACCCGGTGATCCCGCCGCGCGTGGAGTACAGCCTCACGCCGCTGGGCAGCGAGGTCGCCGAACGCGTGGAAGTCCTCGCCGACTGGATCGAGGAGAACATGCCCCGCATTGCCGCCGCCCGCGCCCAACATGAGAAACGCCGGAGCGTGTGAGCGCGCAGGCGCCCTCTCGGCCGGCACCCGCGGGTTCTCGGCGCGCTCCATCGACCCTACGTCCAAGGAGAGAGGAGCTATCGCCCATGGCCCGCACAATCGAAGTCCCGAAGGAGAACTGGTCGATCTTCCTGAATGAGCTCAACCGGCATACGGGAGGACGACCGGTCAGGATCGAGGTAGAGAACATGGAGCTCGGCGACCAGCAGATGGCCCGACATCTCCCGCTCCAGGAGATCTCCTACGAGTCGAAAGGCTCGGATCAGGGTTCGATCGAGATCCGCGTCGGCTACGACACAGGTGACGTTCGCGAGCTGACCCACTGGGTTGCCAACGCGTCGAAGCTGTTCATCCAGGAGGACGACAACGGACAGGTGGAGTGCATCGAGATCGAGTCGTCGGACGGCGGAAAGACGCTCGTCTACTCCGAGCACCTCCCGGCCCTGCGCGAGGCGGAACAGCAGGTCGGCGCCCCGTAGCCTCGGCTAGAACTCCGTCCCCATCATGAACTGATTGGGGTCGACCTGGTTCTTCTCCGGAGCCGCGTCCTGCGGCTCCGTCCCAACCTTGAACCACATCTCGCGGACCTCCTTGCTGCCGGAGCTCGCCAGCTTCCCGGTGTGGTTGTCGATGTTGAGCTTCACCAGGTCTGCGCCCCTGGGCGGCGGGAACTCGCCCTGCGGCACGCCGTCCAGCGCACCCTTCATGTACTGGACCCAGATCGGCAGCGACGCGCGGCCGCCCGTCTCGTAGCGCCCGAGTGGGTGCGGGTTCAGGTCGTAACCCACCCAGCTCACCGCGACGAGATCGCGGGTGAACCCGGCGAACCACGCATCGAAGGAGTCGTTGGTGGTTCCGGTCTTTCCTGCCGCCGGCTTCCCGAGCCGGTTCGCCGGGCCGCCCGTGCCCTCCTTCACCACGCTGCGGAGCAGGTCGGTGATGATGTAGCCCGCCTCCGGCGACATCACCTTCTGCCCTGGCTCGAACAGGCGCGCATAGCCCCCGGCGACCCGGTCCTCGAACGAGGCCCACGGGTCGTCGAAGGCCGTGTGGTCTTCGAGCGTGCGCCCGAAGCGGTCCTCGACCTTGCGGATGAAGTACGTGGGCTGCTTCACGCCGTAGCGGCGAATCGTCGCGTACGCACCCGCGAGCTCGTTCGGGTACACGCACGAGGAGCCCAGGGCCGCAGAGAGGTCCGGGTTCATCGGCGTCGTGAGCCCGAGCGCCTTTGACCACGCCGACATCTTCTCGATGCCCACCGCGTGAAACGTCTTCACCGTGGGGATGTTCAACGATTTCACCAGCGCGGTGCGCAGCAGCACGTCGCCGACGAAGTCCTCCCCGTAGTTGGCGGGCTTCCAGCGGACCTGCGCCTCCGGATCATCGAACACGATCGGGCTGTCCACGATGACGGTGGCCGACGTCCAGTCGAGCTGCTCGATCGCCGCCGAGTACACCACCGGCTTGAACGCGCTGCCCGGCTGACGGCAGGCCTGGAAGGCGCGGTTGTACTCGTTCGCGTCGAAGTCGTAGCCGCCGACCATCGCGACCAGGTACTGCCGGAAGGGATCGATCGAGACGATCGCGCCCTGCAGCTCCGGCTCCTGCTCGAGGCGGAAGAGCTGCACTCCCTGGGGGATCTTCTTCGCGAGGACCGCGTTCTCCTGCGAATCGTCGTCGGTGAGGCCCTTCGCGTTCGCCACCGCGCGCACGACGACCAGGTCGCCCAACGCGAGCTTGGACTTGATCGAGGAGATCATCGCCGACGGGTAGTAGGCCTCCGGGTTGACCTTGCGCGCCCAGCGCATGCCGAGCAGCGGGAGCTGTCCCTTGAAATGGCCCACCTCGACGTCGGCCGACTCGCCGTCCTGCGCAATCCCGGTGACCAGCGCGATGTAGAAGCGACCGTTCTCGATCTTCCTGCCGCCCAGCGCGTCGCTCGCCTTCGCGAGGAACGCCTTCCACTCGGACTTCGGCAGGTTCTTGACCGGTCCCCGGAAGCCCTGGCGCTTGTCCACCGCGAGCAGCCCGTCGAACATCGCGTCCTGCGCCGCGCGCTGACGCTCCGAGTCCATCGTGGTGAAGATCTTCAGACCATCGTTGAGCAGCGCCGGGTTCCCGTAACGCTCCACCACGTCCTTGCGGACCTGCTCGACGAAGTACGGGGCGAACTCGTGGAACACGTCCTCGACCGGGTAGACCGCGATCTCTTCGGCGTTCGCGTCGTCGTGCTCCTGCTGGGAGATCATCCCCTCCTCGAGCATGCGGCGGAGCACGTAGGAGCGGCGCTTCTTCGCCGCCTCCGGATTGCGGAACGGCGAGTAGCGGGAGGGCGCCTGGGGCAGCCCCGCGATGAGCGAGATCTCCCCGAGCGTGAGCTCGCGCACGTCCTTGCGGTAGTAGTTCTCCGCGGCCGACTGCACACCGTACGAGTGGTGCCCCAGGTAGACGTTGTTCAGGTAGAGGTAGAGGATCTCCTCCTTCGTCAGCGCGCTCTCCAGGCGCCGGGCGAGGATGGCCTCGCGGAGCTTCCGCTCGATCGTCTTGGCGGTGGACTTCTTGTAGCCCTCGGCGGAGATGAGCACGGCCTTCGCCGTCTGCTGGGTGAGCGTGGAGCCGCCCTGCACCGAGCCGCCCATGCCCAGCTTGCGCATGATCGTCTTGAACGCCGCGCGGGTGGTGCCCATGAAGTCGACCCCGCCGTGGTCGAAGAAGCTCGAGTCCTCAGAGGCGATGAAGGCCTGGACCAGACGCTTGGGGACCCGGTCGTAGGGGACCACCTTGCGACGCTCGTTGTAGAACTCGCCGGCCAGCACCCGGTCGTCCGTGTAGACCTCGGTGAGGATGGGCGGGCGGTACTCGTCGACCCGCGGGATGTCCGGGAGACCGTCGGCGTACATGAAGTAGACGACCACGCCGCCGATTCCGCCGGCGGTGACGCCGACCAGAAGAACGATTGCGAGGACGATCAGGATGCGCGCCCACCACGGCCGTTTCGGCGGGACGCCGTCGAGCACCAGCTTCGTGCGTTTGGAAGTGGGGGAAGTGGGCGCGCTCTCGTTCATGGCCAGGGTAGTGCAGCTCGGTTCAGGACTTCTTTCAGCTCTGCGGTGAGCTCCACCTCAACAGTGACGTTTCCACCGTGTTGAGGATGCGGGAACTCGATCCGCTCGGCGTGGAGAAACAAACGCTTCAAACCCCATCGGGCCTTTGCTTCCCGGTTGAAGTCGAAGTCACCGTAGCGACGATCTCCCGCGACCGGATGCCCAATGGCCGCCAAGTGTCTCCGAATCTGATGGGTACGGCCAGTCTCGATCGTGCAGGAGAGAAGCGCCGCGTCGCTCGACTGCCGGAGGACCTGCCAGCGTGTCAGCGCCTCCTGCATGTTTACACCCCTGCGCTCCTTCGAGGCCGCCGTCTGCTGGTGCTCGGCGAGCGGGAGATCGATGACGCCCTTCTCCCTGGGCATGCGGCCTTTGACCATCGTGATGTAGCGCTTCTTCGCGCGGCCGTGCGTGAAGACGTCGGTGAAGTGCACCATCGCGGGACGGCGCTTGGCGACGAGGATGACGCCGGACGTTTCGCGATCGAGGCGGTGTGCAGGACTTGCCGCGAAGTCGTTCCTCACCGCCTTCGGCCCCAGATAGGCGCGGACGTAGTCGACCACCGTGCCGCCGGTGATGCCGCTGCCCGTGTGGACCGCCATCCCCGAAGGCTTGTCGATTGCCATCATCCAGTCGTCTTCCAACAGGACGTGCAGCCTGGAGAGATCGAGCGGAGGAGGCGGCGGAGGTTGCTTCTCTCGCGTGACGGCCGAAGGGTGACCGTGCAGCGTCTCCTCCGTCCCACGGATCGTGACCAGGTCGCCGAGCGCCAGCGGCTGCTCGGGCTGCGCGCGCTTGCCGTTCACCCGGATCTTCTTCGTCCGGATCATCTTGAAGACGTGCGAAGCCGGAACGCGGTCCAGTTTCTTACGGAGGAATTTGTCGAGGCGTACGCCCACAAGGTCGTCGCCGATGCGGTACTCGATCATTTGTCTGGCGCACGGACCTAACCACGGCGATAAAACCCGGTCTATGGCCAAGGCCCCAACCATTGAGAAGCTTCTCGCCGCCGGCTCCGCCGAATGGAATCGACTCCGCAAGGCCGGCAAGGTCGGGAACGATCACACCGGAGCAACGTTCTCGCAGCTCTTCAGCGCGAACGCAGATCTGTCCGGCCTCGAGCTGGTCGGATCCGAGTGGGAGAAGTGCGACCTGACCAAGATGAACTTCCGCGACGCGGATCTCACGAACGCGTATTTCCACGGAGGTCGGCTGCAGGACTGCGACTTCCGCGGCGCGAACGTGACCGGCGCGACGTTCGAGCGGATGAAGATTCTCCGCTGTGACTTCACCGGCGCGAAGGGGCTCGATGAGATAGAGCTCGACGAGGTGGATCTGGATCGCGTCCAGGGGCTTCACGGCGAGGCCGCCCCGCCGCCTCCCCCTCCCCCGACCCACGGGGTGACTTCGTTCACCCGCGAGCAGCGGATCCAGAGCGAGGCGAGCGCGGTGGCTGCGCAGACCCAGGCCGCTGCGGAGCTCCCGCCGTTCCGTCCGCACGATTCGCCGGCGATGCTGCTGACGCGTGGACTGACCCGGGTGGGCGCCCCGCCGGCGTGGACACTGGATGTGCCCGGCCT
>JBAWAM010000186.1:0-6088 GCA_049589315.1 Myxococcaceae bacterium | reverse complement strand
GCACCTTCGCGTCGGCCAGCTCGGCGGCGGCGGTCTTCGCGCGGTCCACGTCGCTGTTGTCGTCGCGGACCCGAAGCTCCAGCGCCTTCTCCAGCACTCCGCCCGCTTCGTTGATCTCGTCCACCGCGAGCTGCAGCGCCTCGCGGAGATCCGTCGTCGCGCTCGTGCCGGTCAGAGGAAGAACCGCTCCGAGCGGGATCGTGTCGTCCGGAAGATCCGGCTCGGTGATGCAACCGGTGATCAGTGGAATCGCCAACGCGACGACTCGACTCCTCGACTTGATGCGCATCCGCCTCCCCCTCAATTCATCCGGAGAATAGTCGGACTGTTAATGAGCCTACAAATTACCGCCGCGACGGACGGTTTGGTTGCAATCTGACGGCCACTCTATAGTGGCGGCCGTGGGGATCATCAGAAACCGCGCAGTTCTGTCGATATGCCTTGCCGTGCTTCTTGCCACTCCCGCGCTGGCACAGGAGCCGGTGACGAGCCAGGAGGAGCAGGATCTCGTCGCCGCCATGGCGGAGCTGGAGTCCCAGCTCAACGAGCTGGTGATCTCGAGCACCAAGACGGCCCAGCGCGCGACGCAGGCGCCGGCGGTGATCACGGTGATCAAGGCCGACGAGATCCAGGCGCGTGGCTACACCTCCCTCGCCGACGTGCTCCGGTCGGTGCCGGGCTTCTACGACATCTACGATCTCGCCACGCACAACGTCGGCATCCGCGGCGTGACCGGCGGCGTGCGGGCCAGCGGAAACGTACTCAAGCTGATGATCGACGGTCAGCCGGTGAGCTTCCGCAGCAACACCGGCAACTTCTTCGGCGAGGAGCTGGTGCCGCTCTCTGTGATCGAGCGGGTCGAGGTGATCCGGGGACCGGCCTCGGCGTTGTACGGCGCAAACGCGTTTCTCGGGGTGATCAACGTGATCACCCGTTCGGGCAAGTCCGTCGAAGGTGTCCGCGTGATCGGCCAGGTGGGCGCGGTCCGGGATCGCCCCGGCTACGGCGGCGGCCTGCTGCTCGGCGCCAGCGCGGAGAATGCCGAGGTCGTCGCGTCGGTGCACGGGATGATGCTCGACCGTACCGGCCTGAACCTCCCCGTTTCGAGCCCGCTGATTGACAGTCCACGGAACCGGGTCGGCGAACAGGGCGCGTCCCGGAACGATCTGGCGCGGCCGAAGTCGCTCTTCGCCCGCGCGTCGATTGGAACGCTCGCCACCGGCCGCACCACCGCGCTCGCGTCGGTCCAGAACCTCGACGCCGGGGGCGAGTTCCAGGACTTCGCGCCGCTCACCCATGGCACGCGCATCGCCCTGGTGAACCAGCACTACCGGCTCGGCTACGAGCTCGAGCCCCGGGAGAACCTGGAGCTGAGGATCTCCGGGTCGTACTTCGATTCGCGGCCGTCTTCGAGCGAGCGGCTGGACATCGGCCAGGAGAACGCGCTGCTGCTGCGCAACGTCGGCGTCTCCGGCTTCGACGCCACCGCGGAAGCGCGCGTCCAGCTCATCGACTCGCTGGCGTTCACCCTGGGCGCCGACTACGTGGCGGAGAACCACACGCTGCAGACCTACGATCTGCTCCTCACGCGCGACGTGGTGACGGAGACCGGGTCGGTGCTTCGCCCGTCGGGCACGGTCACGCCCGGGCAGGACGCGGGCCGGCGCAAGGCGCTGACCAACATCGGCGCGTTCCTCCAGGCCGTGTACCAGGTCACCGGCGCGTTCGGCATCACCGCCGGCGCCCGCGTCGACGTCCACAACGTCTATGCGACGCACGTGAGCCCGCGCCTCGGCCTGGTCTACGCGCCCGACGACCGCCCCTGGCACCTCAAGCTCCTGTTCGGCTCCGCCTTCAAGGCGCCCAGCGCCGAGCAGCTCTACACCGTCCCCATGAAGGCCTTCGACATCCGTGGGAACGAGTCGCTGCTGGCGCAGACGGCGCGGACCGGGGAGCTGGCAGGTGGCTATCGCATCGGCGATTGGGGGGAGTTCTCCGCCAACCTGTTCGTGACGCAGCTGACGGGTCACGTGGAGTTCATCCAGCGCGGTCTGTATATGGAGGCGGCGAACTCGCTCGACGAGCTCTTCGTGGGCGGCGAGGTGGATGCGCGCTTCCGCCTGCTGCAGTCGCTCCACCTCCGGACCGGCATCGGCGTGGCGAAGTCGGTGGCGAAGACGCGCGACGAGCAGGCCGTGGTGGTCGGCGATTCCGACGTAGACCAGCCCATGTTCCCGCCGTACCAGGTCCACCTGATCGCGGACTACACCTTGCCGGTCCTCGGCCTGCGCCTCTCTCCAGAGGTCTCCTGGGTCAGCGCGCGAACGGCGTCGCAATCCAACGCGCTGCTGAACGCCGGTGCGTACGAGCTCCCGGCGTACGTCTACACCGCGGTGTCGCTGTCCATGCCCGAGCAGAGGCTCATCGGGGATCGCCCGACCGCGGTCAGCCTCCGGGTCAGCAACCTGCTCGACACCCGGTACGCAGAGCCTGGCTTCGCGGGGATCGACATCCCGGCCCTGGGCAGGACCGTGTTTCTCACGATCTCACAAGGCATCTGAGCAGTTCGTCGCAGGAAAAAAGGGGGTCACGACATGAAGCGGCTTCTATCGGGTCTGGTGTTCCTTGGGTTGGCAGGATGCGGTGGCGGAGCGGGGCCGCAGGAGGAGACGATCAAGATCGGTGCGCTCGCCTCGGCCACGGGCGAGCTCGCCTCGACCGGCCTGGCCAATCTCGAGGCGATGAACCTCGCCGTGGCCGAAATCAACGCGGCAGGCGGCGTGCTCGGCAGGAAGCTCGAGATCGTCCACCGGGACGACGGCGGCGACCCCGTGAAGGCGAAGGCGGCGGCCGAGGCGCTGGTCACCGAGGAGGTCAAGATGGTGGTCGGCGCCCAGGGCAGCGCGTTCACCCTGGCGGGGGCAGAGGTCCTCTCCCCGGCCGGCATCCCACAGATCAGCCCGTCCTCCACCTCCCCGCTGCTGACCGTGTTCGAGGATGACGGTTACCTGTTCCGCGCCTGCCCGTCGGACGCGTTCCAGGGAAAGCTCATCGCCCAGCGCTCGAGGATCCGGGGCCACCAGACGGCGGCGGTCCTGTTCTCCGGCGGCCCGTACGGCGAGGGATTCGCCAACGCCTTCAAACAGGACTTCGAGGCCGCCGGCGGCACCGTGTTCAGTCACCGCTTCGAGACGGGCCAAACCAGCTTCGCCGACCTGCTCGCAGCAGTCTTCGAGAACAGCCCGGACGCAATCGTGCTGGTGGCGTATCCCGTCGATGGCCCCCGGATCGTGAAGGAGTACATCACCGGGTTCCCCGACCGCGGCGCGTTCTGGTTCTTTGGTGACGCCATCGCCGTGCAGGACTTCGTGGACGGCGTGGGCGCCAGTGGCTTCACCTTCTCGCACGAAGGCACCGTGCCCGCCCTGCCCTCCGGAGCGCGCTTCGACGCGTTTGCCGGCGCCTACCAGGCCCGGTACGGCAAGACCGCAGGGGGCGGCACCTACGCCGCGCAGGCGTACGACGCGGTCTATCTCGCCGCGCTGGCCATGGAGCAGGGAGGCAAGGCCGAGAGCGCCGCGATCCGCGACGCGCTGCGCTCCGTGTCCGCCGGGGGCACCCCCTTCGGCGCCGGGCAGTTCAAGGACGCGGTGGCCGCGATCAAGGCCGGCCAGGACATCGACTATGACGGTGCGTCCGGCCCTGTGGACTTCGACGAGGCCGGCGACGTCAGCGCGCCGTATGACATCTGGCAGGTGAAGAACGGCGCGATCGTCGTGACCGAGCCCTCGGTCAATCCGTAGCGTTCCGCGCAGTGGCTGGCTCGCCTGCCCTGCACGCCGGCGAGCCAGCGCCCGCGGCACATGTCCCGCCCCGACGCCACCTTCACGGCCGAGGGAGGCGGGGCATGAGACGAGCCATCACAGCGGCCATCCTCGCGGGCATCTTCGCCGCGACGGGTGCCTGCGACTATCCGGGCGTCGAGAGGAGCGCATCCGAGCTGGACCCTGGGCTGGTGAACCGCGGGAAGCGCGGCGAGCAGGCCGGGCAGCAGCTGGAGGGCTTGTACAATCCACCCGGCGCAGAGTTGCCGGGAGAACAGGGCTCCACCCGACCGGGAGGGATTCATCGGGAGCAAAGATGAAGCGGCTGAACCTTCGGTTTTCCGAGGATTCAGCCGCTTCTGAAGTGCGCGATGCAGGATTCGAACCTGCGGCCTTCGGCTCCGGAGGCCGACGCTCTATCCATCTGAGCTAATCGCGCAGGCCGGGCGGGACAGTTATCCGTTTCGCGGACGCTGCGCAAGGGCCGTCTGCCTGCTCGATCACGAAGCCTACGGATGCTCCGGGTGGAGCAAGTGTCTCAGCCGCGTCCGCTCCGCGACGAGGCGACGGTTCTCGAAGGGCTTCACCAGCACGACCCCGGCCACGAACCCGCCAATATGAGCCCAGAACGCCACGCCCGAGGTCGGCCCCGCCCCTTCCGCGGTGAGCTGGGGCAGCCCGGAGATGACCTGGAGGCCGATCCACCAGAGCAACATCATCCAGGCGGGGACCGGGATGATCCGGATGAAGATGAAGAGGATCACGAGCAGGTTCACCCGGACGCGCGGATAGAGCACCAGATACGCGCCGAGCACGCCGGAGATCGCGCCGGATGCGCCGACCGTGGGCACCGGCGAGGCCGGATCAACCAGGACATGGGCGAAGGCGGCCACCAGTCCGCACAGCACGTAGAAGATCGGGAAGCGCAGCCGCCCCATGCTGTCTTCGACATTGTTCCCGAAGACCCAGAGGAACAGGCCATTTCCGAGCAGGTGCCCCCAGCCGCCGTGAAGGAACATGCTGGTCAACGGCGTGAGCAGGTTGATCGGCTCGCGGTCGACCACGCACAGGGAATTGGCCCCCAATGGGATGGCCAGCCCTTCCGGGGCCAGCCCGGTGAGTTCGCCCGGCACCATGCCTAGATTGCAGACGCTCGCCGCCAGGCTGTACGCGTCGAAGCTCGCCCCCTGCACGAAGATCCACACGAACGCGAGCGCCGCCAACAGCGCGAACGTGACGATGGGCGTCCGCAGCGTGGGGTTGTCATCACTGATCGGAAACATCCGCCCCTCCCCTCCTCCAGGTTCGTTCTCGAACACTGCGAGCCCGACCCGGGCAGGGATCTTCGGCCCCGCCTCAGGCCACCGGAACCGACCGGCATGCAGGCGGCCGAGCATGCCATGCCATTCCGGGACGCCCACCCCATCTTTGCGCCGGGGAGTCGGGAGTCCTATTGGCGCGCATCCGGAACAGGATCGTCGTCATCACCGGTGCAGCCAGCGGCGTCGGCCGGGCGTGCGCGCTCGAGTTCGCCCGGCGGGGTGCTTCGGTGATCGTCACCGCCCGCCCCGAATACGCGTTGGAGGACCTGGCGCGGGCGTGTCGCGGCTTCGGGGGTCGTTCGATCTCCATGCCTGCCGACCCGGGGAACCCGGCCGAGACGAACGCCGTCGCGCGGGCCGCCGTCGAGCAGCTGGGGCGGCTGGACGTGTGGGTGAACAACGCCGCGGTGAAGCTGCACGTTCCCTTCAGCGAGGTCTCCACCGACGAGTTCCGACGGGCAATCGAGAGCAACCTGTTCGGCTTCGTGAACGGGGCCCGCGCGGCCCTGCCCTGGTTTCGAAGCCAGGGTGGCGGCGTGTTGATCTTCAACGCGGTGTCGTTCGCGCGCGCAGGAGCGTCCTACGACAGCGCCTGGGCGACCAGCCGGGCCGGCATCGTCGGGTTTGCGGAGAGCCTCCGGTGGGAGGTCCGCAAGGAGCGGATCCGCGTCTGCACGGTGCTCCCTGCGGAGGACGGGCCGCGGACGCGACGACTGGAGCAATCCCCACTGCGCGTGGCCCGGACGATCGTCTCGTGCGCGGCGCACCCGCGCGACGAGGTGGTGCTCGGGCGACGGCGCGGCTCCGTCGCCCTCTCCAGGCGCCTCGCCCGCCGCAACGTCCGTCGACAGCTCGCGCGCGATCACGCCTGGGGGGACCGCCTGCTTCTTCCGACGACGCCGCGCCCCGCGGCGGCCCGGCTCGCGAGCCTGGGAGTCAGGG
>JBAWAM010000185.1:0-8907 GCA_049589315.1 Myxococcaceae bacterium | reverse complement strand
CGACGACGCCTGGCTCTCCCGACGCCTCGCGCTCGACTATCTCTTCCTCAATCGCCTCTACTCGCACGACGGGCTGCTCCGTGCGCTCGGTCCGCTGGGCCTGCTCGCCCGCGAGGTCCTTCGCGGCGACGATGAGCGCGGTCGCAGGACGCTGCTCCAGCTGCACGCCCGCGCCTATCTCGACGGCCGTGAGCGCTTCGCGCGCTCGCTCCAGCAGTAGCGGAAGCAGCGCCTGCTCGCCGTGCCGACCCGGGACGGGTTGTGTCGGATGTCGGCCATTCGGACCTTCATCGTCGAGGAGGTCCCGTCCCATGGCCCTGCAGGAAGTTCCGAAGCTCACCGGCGTTCCAGCACAGCGCAGCTCGTCCTGGGGGTGGCCGTTCGTGCTGGGGCTGGCGCTCGTCGCAGTGGGCGTCTTTGCATTGATCGCGGCGGGCATCACCGGAATCGCCTCGGTCCTCCTGTTCGGCGCGCTCCTCGCCGCTTCGGGCATCGCCGAGATCATCGGCGCCTTTGTGCACCGGAAGGAGAGCCGCTTCGTCCTTCAACTCCTTGCCGGCATCCTGTCTGCGGCGGTCGGCGTGCTGATGGTGGTCTGGCCACTGGTCGGGCTCGCGGCCGTGTCGCTGCTGATCATCGGCTACTTCTTCGCCAGCGGGCTCTTCCACGCGATCACCGCGGTCGCGGACCGTTATCCGAACTGGGGCTTGGACTTCGCCTACGGGCTTGCAGCCATCGCGCTGGGCGTCATAGGCGTCAGCCAGTGGCCGCTCACCCTGGTATGGCTCGTCGGAACGCTGGTGGGCCTGGAGATCCTCTTCCGAGGTCTCAACTTGATGTCGTGGGCGCTCGCCTTCCGAAAGGCCTCTCGGCCCCTCAGCATCCCAGCGGGTAGGTGATCTGGATCACCGAACCTGCCGGAGGCACTGCGGTCGAGGTGAACTCAATCGAGTTGGTCGCAGGGTCGTAGCGCCAGCCGGACGTCACCTGGACGCCGTTGACCTCGACGACGATCTGGTTGGGGTCGTCCGGCCGCTGCTGCAGCGGGAACACGCGCCTGGGGCCGAAGGTGTTGGCGCCGATGTCGGTGAGCGACCTTGCCCAGTTCGCGGTGCAGATGCTCTCGACGACGCCGCCGGTCGCCTGCGCCAGCTTGATGTAGCGGATGCCTGCGCTGCTCGCCGTCGGGCAGGAGCCCAGCGCCTGTGGCCCGACGATGGCGGAAATGCTCAGCATCGACGTGTCGTTCCCCTTCACTGCCTTGAAGAAGGTCTCGTAGAAGGTGACGTCGTCGTTGAGCGCGTTCGGCGAGTAGTCGTTCTCGTCCGAGAGGAAGACGATGGCCAGCTTCGCTTCCGGGCGGAGGAAGCCGCCGTTGCCGTCGCCCGGAAGCGACGTCGACGGATCGTCCGTGCTGCTGACCAGCGGCGCCGAGAGCGCGCGGTAGGCGGCCTCGAGCCCCTGCTCGTTCCAGTGACACACGCCCACCTTCACGTTGTTGGCGAAGACGCCGAGCGCGTTCGGGGTCTGAGGGGTGATGATTCTTGGCGAGCTCCCGTCGACCGGGAACAACCGCCCGCCCTCGCCGCCCTCCGCGCCGCCGGGACAGACGGACCAGCCTCCCGGCGACGAGTCGATCCCGGTGGTGGTGACCGCGATGTGGTAGTCCACGCTCTGGCTCTGCGCCGCCTGCAGGAAGGCCGCGAAGTTCTGCCCGATGCTGTTCTGCTCCTCCATCATCGACCCGGAGTTGTCGATGACGAAGAGGACGTCGACCTTGGCCAGCGAGTCCTGCACGAACAGGTCGGTCCGGGTCGGGCTGTTCAGGCCGGTGCCGCGCAAGCCTGCGGTGTGCTCGACTCCATCGGCGGTGACCCGCAGGGCGGCGCTGTCCGGCCCATCGTCGACGGGCGTGTAGCGCACCACGAAGGTCGTCCGCTGCCCGGGGTTCAGCACGGTCGTGGCAGGCAACGGGTTCAGCAGCGAGAACTCGGTGGTCGCGGGCGCGTCCAGCTCGGCCGACGAGAGGGTCACCGCCGCGCTGCAGCCGTTGGTTCCTTCGATGGCCAGGGTGACCGGCGCGCACGTCAGCTTCCGGGTTCCCCAGTCGAGGTCCCGCGGCTGGAGGTGGAAACATCCCTGGATCGCCCGTCCGGTGATCGGCGCGGTCGGGTGATTCTGGCTGGGGTGGTTGATCCACGCCTCCGACAGCGCACTGAAGGTCCCCAGCGCCATCGGCTTGAACTTCACCATCAGCACGGCCTTCTCACCAGGGTCCAGGATGTCCGACGGGAGCTCGTTCGCGGTGAAGGCCGCGTCGGACCCGGCAGCGAGCTGCATGCCGCCGATGAAGCACTGCTCGGCGCCGTCGTTCCGCAGCGCCATCCCCAGCGTCACCTCCGCGCCCACGGGCACGGCCCCGAAGTCGAGCTGTCCGGGAAGAAAGCTCGCGGTGCACGGCGCGAACACCTTCGACTTGCCCACCAGGGGGACCTGCTGGGTGCTGATCGCGCTCCCCTCCTGGAACCTCAGCGTGAGCGCCCCCTCGCTGTCCGGCTCGCCCGGCTTCGGCGTGAACGTCACCTTCAGCTTCTCGATCGCGCCGACCGGGATGACCTTGGCCGCCGGCATCTGCGCCAGGGAGAAGAAGCCGCCCGAGGTCGTCGAGGTGTGCAGCTCGAGCAGGGTCACGTCCGACGCGCATCGGTTGAGCACGTCGACGGACTTCGTGGCGGACATCCCTTCGGGAACGGTCCCGAAATCCAGCGACCGCGGGAGGACGGCCACACAGGACACCCCACCCTCCCCCTTCACCGGCAAGGTGACGCCGCGGGTCGCGTTCTTCGCGATGACGTCGAGGTACAGATGGGCCGACTGGGGCCCCATGCTCGTCGGGGAGAAGTGCACCGTCACCGTGACGGATTCGCCGCTCCTCAGCACCCTGGCCGACGGGAACGCGATCTGGAAGACGCCGACGGTCGACGTCTTCGTGAGCTCCGCACCCTTCCAGTCCACGTCCTCCGTGCCCGCGTTGAGGATCGTCACTGTGATCTCCGCGGTCGCCCCCAGGGCCACCCGTCCGAAGTCCACGCGCGTCGGGAAGATGTCGAGGTCGCCCCTGCTGCCCTCGCCCGTCAGCTCCACCGTGACGGGCTCGCAACCGTGGCACACCTCGAAGCGGAGCTGCGCGGAGGCGAGCCCCAGGCGGATCGGCTGGAAGGCGATCGGGATCTGCTTCTCTTCCCCCGGCTCGAGCAGCATCTGCCCGTTCGCCAGCGACGACGAGAACTGGTCGATGTCACTGCCCTCGATGGTGAAGCGCAGCGGCGCGACGACGTTGGAGGTGTTCACCGCCGTGACGTTCTGCACCACGGTCGTCTCGAGCTCGACGCGCCCGAAGTCGATCCGTTGGTTGACGATCGACACCAACGACTTCACCCCGATACCGGCGAGCGTCACGTGACTCGGCTCGGACGCGAGATCGGTGGTGATGGAGAACGCGCCGTCGACCCTGCCTGCCACCGTCGGGGAGAACACCGCCTTGAAGGTCCTGGACTCGCCCGACGACAGGGAGAACGGCTCGAAGGCGTCCACTCGGACGTTCGGTACGGACGCGAGCAACTCGTCCACCCGGAAGCTCGAGCGGCCCTGGTTGGTGAGGGTCATCTCGACCACGGCTTCCCGCCCGAGCGCGACCGGGCCGAAGTCGATCTCCTCGGGCTCGATGCGCAACTCGCGGGGTGCCTGGTTCAGGCCGGGATCGCGGCAGCCCGTCAGGACTGACGTCACCGCGACCACCACCGCTGCCCATCCTCGCCAGGACATCATCTCGCCGCCCTCCTCACGTCGCCCACGCCGCGGGCCCGCACCCGGTAGCCCCCGCCACCGGGCGTGGGTCGCGTTGCAACGGGGATGCCCGGAGCGAGCGGCAAGGAGGAGGCAGCCACCCGAGCGCTCAAGCGCGCCTGACTTCAGCCTTTTCGGCCGAAGCGTTCACGGCGAACGGAGGTCGGTGCGCGGATCCGACTGAAAAAACTTCGCCGCCGGAAGTTCACCCTGAGGAGAGTTTCGGGGACGAGGTCAGGACTGTCGTGACACTTGCGTGGCCGTTCCTCGGCGCGAGGCGAGCAGTCCTGCGCCCCACGACACGCCGAGGAGACATATCAACGCACCGACGATCGCCGTCCGACTCGAGCTCTCACCCAACACGGCCACGCCGAACACCCACGAGAAGGCCGGCGTGAGCTGGGTCGCCGCGCTGCCCGCAGTGGCGCTCACGTACTTGAACGACCACGTGAACAGCAACTGCGCCGCGAGCGAGAAGAGGCCCAGCGCCAGCGAAGGCCAGAACAGATCGCCCGACGGCACGACCCAGCCGCCGGAGAGCGCGGACGGGATCGACCACAGCGCCCCGAAGAGACAGAAGGACAGGAACACCGTGGGCGCGTCGGTGTCGCTGCGCAACGCCTTCACCACCGTCATCGCCCCGCCGCTCAACACCGCGGACACGATCCCCGCCCAGGCGCCGATGCCCAGCGAGAGCCCGGGCAGGGCCGGCGACGTGCTCCACGCGACGATCCCCGCGCCCGCGGTCGCGACGATCAGCCCGAGGATGCCGTTCGCGGTAAGCCGCTCGCGCAGGAAGAACCCGGCGAACAGCGCGGCCCAGCACGGCGCCATGTAGTTGAGCAATGTGGCCGGGCCGACCTCGAGGTGCTCGATGGCCACAAAGTAGAAGTAGACCGCGCCGCCGCCGACCAACCCTCGCGCGGCCCAGAGCAGCGGTCGACGAATCTGCGGAAGACGCCTGCGCCAGACGTAGACCGGGATGATCCCCAGCAGCCCGACCACGAACCGGATGAAGACCTGCTCACCCGCATCCATCCGCCCGGCGAGGAGCCTTGCGCAGACCGCCATCGCCGCGAAGAGCACACAGGAGACGGCAATCACGGGCACGCCACGGTGGCGTTCGGGGAGCATCGGCGTCGGCTTTTAGCACCTCCGAGCGGGCGGGTGCCTGCCCTCTTCCTCGCCCGAATGCCGAGAGCCCCCGCGGCGTTTCAAGTTCGAACCGCCCGTTTTGCTCGTCGCCGGCCCACCCGCCTGCTATGCATCACTGACCAACCTTTCAGTATCGACACGCTCTATGTCTGAACCGGATTTCATCTCCATTCGCGGCGCCCGCGAGCACAACCTCAAGAACGTCTCGCTCGACATCCCGAAGAAGAAGCTGGTGGTCTTCACCGGCGTCTCGGGGTCCGGCAAGAGCTCTCTCGCGTTCGACACGCTCTACGCCGAAGGTCAGCGCCGGTATGTCGAGTCGCTCTCCGCCTACGCCCGCCAGTTCCTCGGGCAGATGGAGAAGCCGAAATACGACACCATTCGCGGGCTCTCCCCGACCATTTCGATCGAGCAGAAGGCCGCGTCCAACAACCCGCGCTCGACGGTGGGAACGGTCACCGAGGTCCACGACTACCTGCGCGTGCTCTTCGCCTCGATCGGCACCCAGCACTGCCCGAACTGCGGCAAGAAGGTGGGCAAGCAGAGCGCGCAGCAAATCGTCGATGAAGTGCTGAAGATGCCCGCCGGCTCGAAGGTGATGCTGCTGGCGCCGGTGGCCCAGAACCGCAAGGGCGAGCACAAGGATCTGCTCCAGGACGCGCTCAAGCGCGGCTTCACCCGCGCCCGCATCGACGGGAAGGTGAAGAGCCTCGAGGAGAAGAGCGAGCTGGACAAGAAGTCCAAGCACGACATCGAGCTGATCATCGATCGTCTGGTGCTCAAGCCCGACATCAAGACCCGCCTCACCGACTCGGTGGAGACCGCGCTCCGCGAGGGCAAGGGCATGCTCATCCTCACCGACGAGACGGGCAGCAAGGCGTCGGAGCGGGTGATGAGCGAGCTCAACGCCTGCCACGCCTGCGGACTCTCCTTCGGTGACCTCACCCCGGCGTCGTTCTCCTTCAACAACCCGCTGGGCATGTGCCCCGAGTGCAACGGCCTCGGCACCCGTCCGGAGATGGACCCGGATCTGATCGTCCCCGACCACGATCGGACCATCCGCGAGGGCGCGGTGGAGCCGTGGGCCTCGGGCATGCACCGCGGTGAGGGCTGGACCGCCGAATTCGTCGAGCAGCTCGCGAAAGCGTTCAAGATCGATCTCGACACGCCCTGGAAGAAGCTGGGCAAGCGCGAGCGCGACATCGTGATGTACGGCTCCAGCGGCAAGGAGTTCAACATCACCTGGGGCGAGGGCGGCCGCTACCGGATGGAGTGGGAGGGACTCGTCAACAAGCTCATGCGGAGCTTCAAGACGACCGGCAGCGAGGCGATGCGCCGGTACTACATGAAGTTCTTCTCCGACAAGCCGTGCCCCGCCTGCGAGGGCGCGCGCCTGCGCCCCGAATCCCGCGCGGTGAGGGTGCACGGGAAGACGCTGATCGACCTGTCCCGGATGACCATCGGGGACTCCCTCACGTTCCTGCGCGAGCTGCCGCTCAAGGGGGCGGAGGAGAAGGTCGCCGGCGAACTGCTCCGGGAGATCAGCAGCCGACTGGGGTTCCTGGTGAACGTGGGCCTCACCTACCTCACCCTGGACCGCACTGCCTCGACCTTGTCCGGCGGTGAGAGCCAGCGGATCCGGCTGGCCTCGCAGATGGGCTCCGAGCTCACCGGCGTGGTGTACATCCTCGACGAGCCGTCGATTGGTCTGCACCAGCGCGACAACGGCAAGCTGCTCGCCACGTTGAAGCGGCTGCGCGATCTCGGGAACAGCGTCGTCGTCGTGGAGCACGACGAGGAGACCATGGAGGAGGCCGACTGGCTCGTCGACTTCGGCCCCGGCGCGGGCGAGCTCGGCGGGGAGATCGTCTCCAAGGGCACCCCGCGCGAGGTGATGGCGGACCCGAAGAGCGCAACCGGCGGGTATCTCTCCGGGCGGCTGGAGATCGAGGTTCCCGAGAAGCGCCGTCCGCGCGGGAAGCACAAGGTCCGGATCGAGGGCGCGAAGGAGAACAACCTCAAGAACGTCGACGTGGACATCCCGCTGGGGCTGTTCGTGGCGGTGACGGGCGTCTCCGGCGCAGGCAAGTCGACGCTGATCAACGACATCCTCTACCCGGCCCTCAGCCGCGAGATCTACAAGACGCGCGAGGTTCCGGGCCGCCACCACGCCATCCGCGGGCTGGAGCACCTGGACAAGGTGGTGGACATCGATCAGAGGCCGATCGGGCGGACGCCGCGATCGAACCCGGCGACGTACACGAAGGTGTTCGACGCGATCCGCGAGGTGTTCGCGATGACGCCGGAGGCGCGCGCGTTCGGGTACACCCCGGGACGCTTCTCCTTCAACGTGAAGGGCGGACGCTGTGAGGCCTGCGAAGGCGACGGCGTGAAGCTGGTGGAGATGCACTTCCTCGCGGACGTGTACGTCTCGTGCGAGGTGTGCGGCGGCAAGCGCTTCAACGACGCGACCCTGCGGGTCCGCTACAAGGGCAAGAACGTCGCCGAAGTGCTCGAAATGAGCGTCCGCGAGGCGATGCAGGTCTTCTCGAACCACAGGGACATCATGCGGGTCCTGCAGACCCTCGACGACGTGGGCCTGGGGTACATCCGGCTCGGACAGAGCTCGCCGACCCTGTCCGGCGGCGAGGCCCAACGCATCAAGCTGGCGCGCGAGCTGGCGAAGATCGGCACCGGGCGCACGCTCTACATCCTGGACGAGCCGACGACCGGTCTGCACTTCGAGGACATCCGCAAGCTGCTCGCGGTGCTCAACCGACTCGTGGAGAACGGGAACACGGTGCTGACGATCGAGCACAACCTCGACGTCATCAAGAGCGCGGATTGGCTGATCGACCTCGGCCCGGAGGGCGGCGCCGGCGGCGGACAGATCCTCGCGGAGGGCACCCCCGAAGACGTCGCCCAGGTCGAAGAGAGCCACACCGGGCGCTACCTCAAGCACGTGCTGGAGAAGCCGCGCGTGGCGCGGGTCGGGAAGCGCGTGTCGGCATAGTCACGCCGCGGCGGCTTCGAGGTTGATCCCGGAGCGCTCCAGCATCGCCCGGAACTCGGCGCGCGCGACCGCCTTCTGGAGCGCGTGCGTCGGCTCCACCAGGTTCTGCTTCACCAGGTCGAGCAGCGCGTCGTTCAGGGTGCTCATCCCGATGGCCTTGCCGGTCTGCATGGATGACGGGAGCTGGAACGTCTTCCCTTCACGGATGACGTTGGCCACCGCGCTGGTGACGAGCAGTACCTCGTGGGCCGCCACGCGACCACCGCCGATACGCTTGCACAGGGTCTGGGCCACCACGCCCTTCAGGCTCTCGGAGAGCATGGTCCGGACTTGCGGCTGACGGTCCGCCGGAAATTGATCGATGATGCGATCCACCGTCGAGTGCGCGGTGTTGGTGTGGAGCGTGCCGAAGACCAGGTGGCCCGTCTCCGCGGTCTCGAGCGCAATCGAGATGGTCTCGAGATCTCGGAGTTCACCGACGAGCAGGACGTCCGGATCCTCGCGCAGCGCCGCCCGGAGCGCCTGCTTGAAGGAGGACGTGTGGACCCCGACCTCCCGCTGGTTCACCAGGCATCTCTTGTTCGGGTGCACGAACTCGATCGGATCCTCGATCGTGATGATGTGGTCCTCGCGGGTCTGGTTGATGTGGTCGATCATCGCCGCGAGCGTGGTCGACTTGCCGGACCCGGTAGGCCCCGTCACCAGCACCAGCCCCTTGTTCAACGAGCACAGCTCCATGATCGGCCTGGACAGCCCGAGCTCCGCGGCGGAGCGGATCGTGTTGGGGATCTGCCGGAACACCGCGCCGATGCCCTTCCGATCCGCGAACAGGTTCACCCGGAAGCGCGCCTGATCCGTCTCGTGGGCGAAGTCCGAATCCTTGCGCGAATCCC
>JBAWAM010000184.1:0-4222 GCA_049589315.1 Myxococcaceae bacterium | reverse complement strand
AGTACACGGTGATCATCGAGAGTGAAACCCAGCGCCCGGGCCCGACGCGCATCTCCGCCGCGCTTCTTGTCGAGAAGGAGGGCGGCGCGCTGCCCACGGACGAGCCCATCGTGCTCGGCGCCGAGGCTCAGGTGTTCGAGCTGCCCGAAGCGGGCGACGACGTCGTGCGCGACTTGAACCTGCGTTCGAACGAGCGCTTCTCGTGCTCTCTCGAAGCGGCGGATGGAAAGGTGCTGTTCCGGCAGACCGACGTGAGCTCCTGCGCGGTCCTCGCGCGGCTGGCGATGCGTCGGCCCAGGCTGCGGCTGTGGACGCTGAACCGTTCCGCTTCGGTGAGCGCGAAACACCTGCTCCGGCCGATCCAGCCGCACGCCGGAGGTGGGATTCGAGCCGGGCTCGCAGCGCGCGCGCAGATCCCACGCGCAGGTCGGTATCGGACGAGCGCGGGGGTGTTCTGCCTCCCCGAGGATCGCCGAGGCGCACTGCTCCCATGCCGGGACGAGGTGTCGCTGGATTCAGGCCCGGTCGTGTTCAGCGCGTTGGGTCAAGGCGGAGAGGCGCCGCTTCCGCTCTCGGAGATCGTGTCGAAGCTCGAGCCGCTCGGAGCGAGCGTCGCGCCCATCGCTCACGCCATCGCGGCACGGCCGTTCATCCAGCGCGCTCGCTCGGCGCAGAAGACGGTTCAGGTCCTCGACATCCAGCTTCCCCTGGGCGAGCCAGCTTCGGTGTCGTGCGGCGTCGAAGGCGGCGTGCGGTCCATCACCGCCACGCGTTGCGCTGCGGTCACCGGCAGGACCGACGAGGCGGTGGCGCGCTGGTCGATGCCGCTCGACGAGCCAGTCACCGCAGACGTGAGCCGCGGCGCGCTGCCCTGGCCGGACAAGGCCCATTCGCTGGCTCCCGGGGTCCACACCCTGACCTGGTCGGGAGATGCCATCCGACTCGCGTTGCCGGAGCGGCCGGTCCGCGTCGATCTGCTCGTGCCGGCCGGTGCCTGGGTGGTGCTGCTCGATCGCCAGGGCGCGGCTCAGGACCTGTGCGCGCCGGAGGCCTCGTTGTCGCGCTGTGTGCTCGCTTCTCGCGCTGGCGGCGAGATCCTCCTGCACGCGTCGAGCGATTCACGCGCCGAAGCCAGGGTCACGCTCCTCGAGAAGCCCGAGCGAGTCGAAGTACTGAGCGGGCTGTTCGAAGGCGATCCGCGCGCGCAGGGGAGGGTTCACTTCGAGCTGGTGCGTTCTACGAGGACTCGGCAGCTCGAGGTCGTCGGCGCTGACCGATGCGTGCTCATTCTGGAGGATGGACACCGTTCGTCAGGATGCGCGCTCGAGGTTCCAGCAGGGCTGCGAGGCGAGCTGGTCGTCGATCACGGCGCCTCACCCTTCCGCGCGCTGCTGTACTCGCCGGGGCAGCGTGACCAGACGCTGTTCACGATGCCGAGTTCCTCGGACGCGAAGCCGCTGGCCCACGCGACAGCGCTCCGGCTGCCGGGAGCGGTCACGGCGCGAACGCTCACCCTGAATGAGCGTGCCGCGGTTCACGTGCGCTCGGACGCGGGCGTGTGCGGACTGTGGCCGGCCGAAGGCGGCGCGCTGATCGCCGCCGAGGGTCTGGGCACCGGCTGCAGCATCGACCGCGTGCTCCCGCCGGGCACCTGGCTGCTGGCGGTCCGAGGCTTTGCCGGCGTCCCTCTCTCCGGGCAGCTCACCTGGGACCGCACCTATGTCGAACCCCTGAAAGAGGGCGTCAACGGCGAGCGGTGGATCGCCCCCGGACCGTCGCGCTTCTTCCGCTTCGAGGTCGCAGCGGAGGGAAAGGTCGGACTCGGACTCCAGGTTTCGGCGGAGGCGCTCTCCTGCACGCTGTACGACGGGAAGCACACCCGGCTCGGGAGCGGCTGCCAGCAGTACCTGTCGCTCCCCGCGGGCGAATTCCTCCTCCAGGTCGACGCGCCCGAATCCGGCACCGCCCTTCCTTTCCGTCCCGTCCTCTTCGGGCTGTCCGGCTCCCGGATCGACGTGCCCGAGGACTACCTCCGCGACTTCTTCCAGCGCATCGGAGTCTCCCGATGAATGGCCGCATCTTGTTGATCGTCTCCGCCCTGTTCGCAGCGCCGGCCTTCGCCCAGGACTACCCGCCTGCGGATCTCGGTGAAGGACCGGCGACCCGAGGCACCCGCGTGCTCCCGGAGCAGTTCCTGCGCGGTTTCGATCCCATCACCGTCTACTTCGACGGGAACGTCGGTCCCGGACGCGGCCCCGCCGACAACGGCGAGAAGGTCCTGCGCATCGCCCCGCGCTGGCCCGGCGGCTGGTTCTGGGTCGATCGTCAGACGCTGCAGTTCCGTCCCGCCGAGCCGTGGCCGGCGCTGGCGCGCTTCGCCATCGAGGCGCGCGGCACCCGACGCGTGCTGACCACGATGATGTCGGCGCCGTCCGGAATGTCGCCGGCTTCGGAGAGCACGGACCTCGCGCCGTTCCGGTCGTTCACGCTGACGTTTCCCCAGACACTCCCGATCGAGCAGCTCAAGTCGATGCTGAAGCTGGAGATACGGGAGCTGCCGGGCCTGGCGGATTCGCCGACGCGACGGGTGAAGGGCTTCACGCTGAGCCAGCTCCCCCGGGGCAGCCACCACGAGGCGGCGGTCTACGCGATCACGCTGGAGGAGGACGTTCCCGAAGGCCATCTGCTCCAGATCAACGTGAGCCTGGCGCTCGGGGACGAGGGCCGCGTCCTCTGGTCCGGAAGGCTGTCCACGCGCATGCCCTTCCACCTGCAGGCGGTGCGCTGCGGCGCGGCGGAGTTCTCGCTGGTGGGCGGCGCCTCCGTCCCCCGGGATCTCGCGCTGCCTTGCGGCAGCCACGGCGAACAACCGCAGCTCGTGTTCTCCGCCCCGGTTCAGGGTGACCTCGGACTGAGCGCGTTGAAGAAGCTGGTGCGGCTCGAGCCGGCCGTCCCGGATCTCTCGTTCCAGACGTACGGCTCCCGCGTGCAGCTCCGCGGCCGCTTCGTCCCTGACGTGCTGTACCGGATGGCCCTGGCCGAGGCGCCGATCCGCGACGAGAGCGGCCGCGCGCTCGAGGGGCCGAAGCCGGCGGAGGTGTTCTTCTACCTGGGCTGGAGGAGCCCCTTCCTGAGCTGGAGCCAGGCCACCGCGCTGTTGGAGGCGAACGGCCCGCGCATGGTGCCGCTGGTGGGCTACGGCGATGCCCGGGCGGACGTGCGGATCTACCGGGTCGACCCGCTGCACACCGGGCTGTGGCCATTCCCCGAGTCCCCGGTGCTGGTCGACGAGGAGCAGGCGCCGCCGTTCCCGGGCGAGGAGCCAGGGCTTCCACCGCTGGGGCGCGGCACGTCGCCTTCGACGCTGGTGCAGCACCTGCGGCTGCTCGGGTCCCCGCTGGTGTCCAGGGTCGTCGACCTGCCGCTGGCCAACAAGAGTGGGACAACGCAGTTCGGACTGGAGGTGGGAAAGCTGCTGGATGGCGTGGTCGGTCGGAACCGGCCCGGGACGTACCTCATCGGCCTGCGCCGACTCACCGGGGCGCCCCAGCGTGCGTACATGCGCGTGCAGGTGACGAACCTCAGCCTGACCGCGGTCGAGGAGCGGCACCGGGCCATGTTGTTCGTTCGAACCCTCGACACCGCCGAGCCCGTGCGGGGCGCGCGGATCCTGCTGGAGGGGCAACGCTGGGACGGCAATCAGAACGTGCCCGCGACCCTGGAGCTGGAGACCGACGGGAGCGGCAGGGCCACGCTGGAGCCCCAGCGCGACTGGCGCGGCCTGCACCGCATCTCGGTGAAGCGGGGTGAGGACGTGCTGGTGATCGACCCGCGCGAACCTCCGCCGCGCTTTGCCAACAACCATTGGTCGCCCTCCCACCAGTGGCTTCAGTGGATCGGCGATCCCACCCCGGCGCCCGTGAATGACCGCCTCCTCGGGTTCCTCTTCACCGAGCGCCCCATCTACCGGCCCGGCGAGACGGTGTTCCTGAAGGGGCTCCTCCGCCGGAAGGTGAGCGGTGGGTTGCGGGCGCCCGGCTCGGAGAAGGACTATGGGTTCCAGATTGAAGGACCCGACGGCCAGACGTGGTCGTATCCGGTGAAGCTGACCGAGCTCGGAGGTTTCGAGGCGCAGTTCAAGGAGAAGGACGTCCCCACCGGGGTCTACACCGCGCGCGTGTTCTGGAAGAACCCGCACCAGGTGCTCGCCGAGCGGCGCTTC
>JBAWAM010000183.1:0-11987 GCA_049589315.1 Myxococcaceae bacterium | reverse complement strand
CGCGGGGATGGACGGCACGGGCGATCTCGGAGCCGTCGGGACGGCAGGGCGCTGCCCAGGAGCCGGGGTCCCGGAAGCCGGCACCGGATTGGGACGCACCTGCGCGGGCCTGGACGGGGGGAGCGTTCGCTGCACCGCATCCGGGGGCGTGGTTCCGGGGGGCGGTGGATTTCCTGGGGGCTGGCCGGATTCGGACATCGCTACGGGAGGGAGGGCAAGTCAGTGAGTGCCGTCTTGTCGTGCCCGGCGAGCTGGACGTTGCGGTTGTCCTGGATGGACTTCTGGATGTCGGCCTCGGACAACCCGGACGAAAGGCTGATCGTCGCGGTGGTCCGCTGGCCGGATTCGAGGTCCGTCGCCGACACGTTCACGATGCCGTCGGTGTTGATCTCGAAGTTCACCTCGATCTTGACCTCGCCGCGGTAGCCGATCCGGAACCCGGAGAACTCGAACTCCCCGAGGAGCTCGCACTCGTCCGCCCGGTTCGATTCGCCCTGGTACACACGGATCTTCACCTTGTCCTGACCATCGCGGCTGGTGGTGAAGGTCTTCGACTTCTCGATCGGCACCGGCGTGTTCTTGTCGATGATCTTCTCGGTGTATCCACCGACCGTGCCGATGCGCAGCGACAGCGGGGTGACGTCGACCAGGAACGTCTCGGCGTTCGCGTCGAGCAGCGCGTTCGCCTGCAGTGATGCACCGAGCGCTACGACCTGATCCGGGTTGATGCCCTCGAGCGGCTCGCGCTGGAAGTAGTGCTTCACCGAGTTGCGGATGAGCGGGAGACGGGTGGGGCCACCGACGAGGATCACCGCGTCGATGTCCGCCGAGGTCAGCCGGGCACTCTGCAGCGCCTCGTCGCAGACCTTGAACGTGCGCTGCACCAGGTCCATCACCATCCGCGTGAACTGGTCGTTGTTGAGCGTCTGGCGCAGGTCCATGACGTTCCCGTTCGCGTCCTGGCAGATCCCGGCGCAGAGGATGTCCGCGGTGCCCTCCCGGCCCACGTCGATCTTCGCCCTCTCCGCGGCGTCCTTGAGCATCTGCAGGCAGTACTTGTTCTGCCTCAGGTCCAGGCCCGTCTTCGCGAGGAAGTCGTCGGCGAGCCAGCCCATGATCCGGTCGTCGAAGTCGTCGCCGCCGAGGTAGGTGTCGCCCGCCGTCGAGAGCACCTCGAAGACGTCCTTGCCGATCTCCAGGATCGACACGTCGAACGTGCCTCCGCCCAGGTCGTACACCACGATCTTCTGGTTCACGTCCCGACCGAAGCCGTAGGAGAGCGCCGCAGCCGTCGGCTCGTTCAGGATGCGGAGCACCTCGAGCCCGGCGATCCGGCCGGCGTCCTTGGTCGCCTGACGCTGGTTGTCATTGAAGTACGCCGGAACGGTCACGACCGCCTTGGAGACCGGGTGGCCGAGGAAGCCTTCGGCGATCGCCTTCAACTCCTTGAGCACCAGGGCGGAAATTTCCGGCAGGGTATACGTCCGATCACGGACCTGGATCCGGACCGAATTGTTGTCACCCTCGACGATCTTGTACGGCATGACCGCCTGGGCCTTCTTCACCTCGTCGGAGAAGTAGTACCGGCCGATCAGGCGCTTGGCCGAATACACGGTGGTTTCAGCGTGGGTGATGATGTTGCGCTTGGCCGCATTCCCGACAAGGACCGAACCGTCCTCCAGGAAGGACACACAGGACGAATGGGTCGTTTCGCCCCATTCATTGGGCACGACCACCGGCTGACCGTCCTGAATGACGGAGACGCAGGAGTAGGAGGTTCCCAGGTCGATGCCAATTGCCACGTCGTCCGACATGCCCTCTCCATCGAAATAGAGGCCGAGTCTAAGGGCGAACCCCCTCGGAATTCAATGGGTTAGGTGTCGTTGTCCCACCTGGTACTTCGGTTGAGGGTGTCGAGTCGAGTCGTTATGCATGGAAGGGAAGGAACCGCCTACATGTCTTTCGCGATCGCCGTCTACACCTCGGACCCCAACCTGCTGCGTTGCGAGCTCGCGCGCCTGAATGAGGACGTCGAGCTGGATCTGCGATCGCCCGAGCCGATGGGCGCGGGTTGGTACTCCGACAGCAACGTATTGTTACAGCGCTACGCATCGACCGTTCGGCCAGAGTCGCTGGAGCTGCTGGGGCCGGATCTGGAGTCCGAGGCGCTGATCGTTCATTCGTCGGCGCTTCCGCTGGGGCTGTCCCCGGAGGAGAACACCCAGCCGTTCCGGTTCCGGAGCTGGCTCTTCGCCCACCTCGGGAAGATCAGTGGACCGCAGTTCCGGTCAGGGGTGCAGGAGCTGCTTCCCGGGTTCCTGGCGCGGTCGGTGAAGGGGTCGACGGAGAGCGAGTGGGTCTTCGCGCTGTTCCTCGCGCAAATGCGGGAGATCGGCCACATCGATGATCCCGGACTCGCACCGCTGACTTCGGCGCAGGTCCTGGGGAAAACGGCGCGGACGGTCGAGAAGCTCTCCGGTGCGCGAGGGGACGCGCTGAATCTCCTCGCCACGAACGACCACGTGCTGCTCGCAGCGCGGCTCGGCCCGGAGCCGATGTACTTCCGGCTGCTCGAGGGGATGCCCACGTGCGATCTCCACAAGCTCGACGGCAGCGCCGAGTCGCAGGCTGCGGTGCGCGAACACCTCCGCCGCAGGAGCGTGGTGGTGGCGACGCGGGTCACGAATCCCGCGGGCTGGATCGAGATCGAGAGTGGAACCTCCATTGGCGTCGGCCGGAATCTTCACGTGGAGCAGGTCCGCTTCTGATCCGTAGTTCCGCTACACTCAGCGTGTGACGACCTGCGCGTCCAATGTGGGCAGGGCCAACATCGCTGCATGGGCAGTGGTGATGGTGGTGTTGGCGACCGGCTGCGACGACACGACGCTGACCAGCATCTGCCGGGGCGCTCAGTGTGATGCCCCGGACGCAGGCGTGGTGCAGGTCGTGGATGCCGGGCCCACCGAGCCGTGCGCGAACCTGTGTGGAGCGATCTGCTGCGGCCCGGGGACCCTGTGCCGGCAAGGCCGGTGCGTTCCGCCCTGTGGATCCGGCGTGTGGTGCGGACGCTATTCGGACGATGAGGTCTGCTGTGCCGAAGGCGAGCAGTGCGGGAACGAAGGGTGTTTCAAGCCGCCGGATCCCTTGCCGTCCTGTGACGGCGGCGTGTGGGACTCCGCGTTCGGTACGTGCCTCGACGAGGTGGTGACGGGCGCATGTGAGCAGCCTGAGCCCACCACCTTCGAGCCCGAGATCCTGTGGCAGTTCGAGGCCGGGGACGGTTTCCCCAACGTCATGACCACCCCGCTCGTCGTGGACGTGAATGGGGACGGCGCCTCGGACGTGCTGGCGACGTTCTACTCGCACGAGGGGGGCTTCGGAGGGACGGGGTTGCTCCGCGCGCTGAGTGGAGTCGACGGCACCGAGTTGTGGAAGACGCCCATCGATGTTCCCGATTCGACGCTGATTCCCACGGCGGGGATCGCTGTCGCCGCGCTCGGCGAAGGGAAGGCGCTGACCGTGCTCGCGGTGGATGCGCATTCGCGTCTGGTGGCCTACGACGCGCGCAGCGGCGACGAGCTGTGGCGCTCGCGCACGAGCGAGGGCGGATCGGCCATCTGCGACGTGGGCTGGGGCGCGCCGGCGGTCGCCAACATCGACCTCACCGGGTATCCGGAGATCGTCTGTGGCTTCAGCGTGTTCGAATTCAATGGCGTGCTCCGCTGGTCGGCATCCTCCAGCGCGTCGGGACCGTGGGGGCCGATCGTCGCGGTGGGTGACCTGGATGGCGACGGCCGGCTCGAGCTCACCGACGGCACGCGCGCGTATCGACACGATGGCATTCCTCTCTGGAGGAACTCGGAGTCCGTTCCCGGCCTGGTGGCGATCGCCGATTTCCTGACCTCCCCACAGAACCTGCAGCTCGATGGATTGCCCGAGGTCGTGGTGGTCCGTCGAGGACGGCTGGAGCTGCTCAATGGACGGACCGGATCGCCGCTGGTCTATCCGGCTCTGCTCCCGACGTGGGATGGCTCCTGCTTCGGCCAGAACGACGTAAAGGGGTGGGGAGGCCCACCGGCGGTTGCAGACGTGACCGGCGATGTGACCACCGACGTGGTCGTCGCGTCGGGTGAGTGCGTCGGCGCGTTCGAGCTCCGCCCGAATGGCGCTTCGCCGGAATGGAAGCTGATGTGGGGACACAGCGCGGTGGACGAGACGTCTTCGTCGACCGGACCCGCGCTCTTCGACTTCGACGGCGATCTCCTCCCGGAGGTCGTGTACGCGGACGAGAGATCCCTGCACATCCTTCAGGGCACGCTCGGCGTGCCGCTGTTCAGTGCGCCGCACTGCTCCGGCACGTTGTACGAGTCCGCGGTGATCGCCGACGTCGACGGGGATGCGAGCGCGAACATCGTCGTCGCATCGAACGTCGACACCGCCGCGACGCTGGGGTGCAGTCCCGATGTGCCGCCCGGCATCACCGTCTACCGCGAAAGGTGGAACCGTTGGGCGAACGCGCGCGCCGTGTGGACGCAGCACGGGTACTCGCCGGCCGCCGCGTGTGATGGTGCCGACGAGGTCTGCGCGGACTGGGGGGAGTGGAACACGCCCGGGCGGATTCCGTTCGAGCTTGGTGCGCGACACCAGACCCCACTCAATGGTGCCCGCTTCAACTCGCACGGAAAGTGGACGCCGCTGGGGATCCCCAACCCGGCGATCACGCACGTGGTGTCGGATGGAACGAACTGCCCGCGTGAAATCGTGGTGCGGGCGCGCGTGGTGAACGAGGGCGAGGCCCCGCTGCGCGCGGGGACGCCGGTGCAGCTACTCGTCGGTGGTGAGGTCGTCGCCGGAAGCGCCACGCTCGAGCGGATCTTGCCGGGGGGCTCCGAGGCGGTGGAGCTCACGTGGGCTCCGCCTCGCGAGACGCAGTGGCCTGTCGCGGCACAGGTCCGGATCGGGGACCTGGTGGGGCAGACTCAGTGCGACACGGGGGACGACGCGCTGGGCCTGACGATCGCGGCGTGTCCGTGAGGGGAATCGTGCCCGCGTTCCACGGTGGCTGGGCTGTGCTCTCCGCCGGCTCCGGCGCGCCGGTTCCTCCTTGTCCCCGCGATCGAGCTTCGGCGTGTTCCGCGCTCCGACCTACCCGAGGCGGGAGTCCGCGCGCCGACGTCGTGAGAACTCACGCCCCGATGACCAGGTCTCGGAAGCCGCTGCCGACCCCGTGGCCGGTCGCAAAAAACGGGCGACAGAGGAAAACGTAGCCTGTGCAGGTCATTCATGTCCTGTAAGGAGGCGGAATCACAGGGCAAGTTGCTAAAGAATGACCTGCGCCGGCCGTGGTCATTTTTTCGGCTCTTCCAGTGGCGGGCCCAGCGACATGACAACAGGTAGTGCAAGTCATTCGCGGGCGCCAAAGCGGCAGAATCAGAAGGAAATCCTCCGCCGAATGACTCGTGCAGGGTGCGTTTTCCTCAACGCCCAAAAAATCGCGGCCGCCCGGGGTACCTCGGGGACGGGACAGCTCCAGCAAGAGGCACGACCGTTCGCGCACCTCGGCAGCGAAGTCGGACCAGGGACAGGGCACCGACAGGGAGCTCGCGCGTGAGCGCCGCAAGCATGGGGGCAACGGCGTTTCAGCCGTGCCGGCCGAAGAAAGATGCCTCCAGCACGAGCGCCAGCAGGTTGCACGCCGCGTGAAACAGGGCGGCGCCCATGACCGTACCGGTGCGCTCACGCATCCAGCCGAAGAGCAGCGCAGGGAACACCACCGCCAGGCGCCAGGCCTCGAAGATGGCAAGGTGCCCGACCGCGAAGAGGAGCTGCGTCACCCAGAACGCCGGACCGAGCCGCGCGCCGAGGAAGCGCTTCCCCTGCGGCCACGCATCTCGGAGTCGACCCTGGACGAAGCCGCGGTAGAAGAACTCTTCGGGCAGGGCAACGACGAGCACGTTGTCGATGACCCACTCGCCGAAGCGCGCGGGGAGACGGAACTCGAAGTCCGCGCGTTCCAGGTAGGGCGTGACGTAAGGCAGCGCCCACTCGGGGACGAGCTCCCTGGCGTGGTTCGCGAACAGCCAGAACCCGGCGACATAGACCGGGAACACCACCGCGAAGAGGATCCCGAAGAGCTTCAGGTCCTCGCGCCAGGCTCGGAGGGTGATGCCGTAGTCGCGGTAGTCCTCGCCGCGGCGGCGCATGGCCAGCAGGGGGAGGTAGAGGAATCCGACCGTGGCGACGACTTTGGCGTGCCCGCCGCTCCCTCCGAACGCCGCGAAGGCGACGATGATCCCGATGAACCCGACCGCCCAAAGGAGGAAGACCTCCTGCACCGCCGACAGCCGCGCGAACCGCTGGGCGAGGGCGTTCATGGGACGGGCTGCTCCTTCGACAGCTCTGCCCGGACAGCCGCGATGGGGAGCGCGCGCGAACCGATCCGTCCAGCGCGTTCGACCACCAGTGCCACCAGTCTGCCGCGCGTATCGAACAAGGGGCTCCCCGGAGGCAGCGCCAGGTCGGTCAGCAGAAACGCACTGGACGTACTGGCTTCCTTCATCACCCGGCCGGCGACGGGAGATGGCTCCTTCTTCGCGCCGGACGCGGGCACCACGCCAACGACCCAGTGCCCGCGGGTAGGCGGTGCTTCACTGACCGCGGGCACAGACCACCGTGCTCCTCCGTCCATCGTCGTCGTGCCGGGGAGCTGAATCACTGCGATCTTGAGCCTCGCGTTCGCGGCGATCACCTGCGCTTCGTGTTCCACCCCGTCCACGACCACCGTCGCCTGCTCGAGGCCCACGTGCTGCACCGAGGTGAGGACCTGACCGTCGGCTCCGACGATCACCCCCGGTCCGGAGCGCTTCCCGTGCTTTACCGTCACCAGGCTGTGGACGTTCTGCTCGTACGCTTTGCGAAGAGAGGCGTGGGTGGGCCTCGACGGGGCGCTGCTGGCACCGGCGGAGGAGGCGAGGACGGCGATGGCGAGGGCGGCGAGTGGGCGCAAGCCCGCGCATCCTATACGGGCGCGCTGCCTCTGAGCCGCCGAAGCGACGCGGAGAAGTCTCCGGCCTCCAGGGTGTTCAGGATGTCCCCCCGACGCGCCCACCCCTTCCGCGCCGTCGACACGGCATACCCGAGGTGGTCGATCTCCCGGGTGGAGTGGGAGTCCGCGCTCACCACGAGGGCCACGCCGCGGCCGACCGCCTTGCGCACATGCTCCGCCTTCAGGTCGAGCCGGAGCGGGTTCCCGTTCACCTCGACCACGACGCCCCTCTCGGCGGCCTTGTCCAGGATGGCCTCCATGTCGAGCGGCGCCGGCTCCCGCTTCTGGATGAGCCGCCCGGTCGCGTGCCCCAGGATGTGCAGGTGCGGGTTGTCGAACGCGTGCAGGATCCGCTCCGTCATCTGCGCCCGGTCCATCTTGTGTCGCTGGTGCACCGAGCCGATCACCACGTCCAGCTGCTTCAGCACGTGATCGGGGAAGTCGAGCGATCCGTCCGCCAGGATGTCCGACTCGATGCCCTTGAGCAGGGTGATCCCGTCGAGCTTCCCGTTGAGCGCGTCGATCTCGTCCCACTGCTTCCGGAGGTCGGCTTCCTTCAGGCCGCCGGCGTAACCGGCGCTTTGACTGTGCTCGGTCACGGTGAGGAAGCGCAGGCCCCGGTCGCGGGCCGCCCGCGCCATCTCCTCGAGCGAGGACTTCCCGTCGGACCACGTGCTGTGGCTGTGCACGACGCCCACCACGTCGGTCAGCGAGATCAGGTCCGTGAAGCGCGTTCCGTTCAGCCCGGCCTCGATTTCGCCCGTGTCCTCGCGGAGCTCGGGTGGGATGAACGGCAGGCCCAACGCGTCGTACACAGCGGCTTCGTCCTGTACGAGCACTCGCTGGTTCGCGCGGAAGAGGCCGTCGTCCTCGAGTCTGAATGCTCGCGCCAGCGCCAGCGCGCGGAGTTTCTCGACGTGGGCGCGCGCACCGGTCTCGACCACCAGCGCCGCGGCAAATGCCTCCTCCGGCACGACGCGCAGATCCAGCCGCAGGTCGTCCGGTCCGAAGGTCAGCTCGTACCGACCGGGCGATAGGGTCCGTGCCAGGCGCGCGTCACCGAGCGCGGCCAGCACTGAGCTCGGCTCCTTCGCCGCGGCGACCACGTCGATGTCGGCGACCTCCTCGCACGCGCGTCGGACGCTGCCGGCGAGCTCGGCCTGCAGTACTCCGGGGGCTCCCCGAACCCGTCGCAGGAGCTCCAGCGCGCGCGGGAGCACGTTCCCCAGCAGCCGCCTGTCCGGCCGTGGCGGCACGGCGCGCCAGGCCTCGATCGCCTGGAGGATGCGCGCCTCGGTCCGCTCTCCGAACCCGGGGACGTGTCTGACTCGCTGTCTGCGACAGGCGCGCTCGAGCTCGTCCAGGTCCCTCACGCCGAGGGCCTTCCAGAGCGCCTGTGCCTTCTTCGGACCGAGCTCGGGCACCTTCGTCAGCTCCAGGATGCCGGGCGGGTACTCCTGGTGGAGCTCCTCGAGCGTCTCGGAGCGCCCGGTCTGGACGATCTCGGAGATCTTCGCCGCCAGGGCATCGCCGATCCCGGGCAGCTCGGTGAGTCGCCGCTGACGGACCAGCTCTCCCAGATCGCCCTGCACCTGCGCGATGCGGTCCGCAGCCACGTCATAGGCGCGCGCCCGGTACGTGCTCTCGCCCCGGATGCGGAGCAGCGCCGCGATCTCCCGGAGGGTCCTCACCACCTGGTCAGTGCTTCCCGTCGCCTCCATGCCGGGGAAACACTGGCGATTCCCCGCCTGCATCCAACCCATGGCGGGCGGTCTTCTGGCGGCCCGCCCGGTCTGCGATCGGCAGGGCGTCATTCGCGGGTGGTTCAGCCCCGCCGTGCGCAGTAGAAGGGCGGCATGAAAGTGACACTTGGCCCCGCGGACCTGAAGGAAGGCGAGCTGCGGAGCTACGACGTCGGCAAACGCAACGTGCTCGTCTGCAAGGTGGGCGGGAGATACAAGTCGCTCGACGACTGGTGCAACCACGCCGGCTGCCTGCTCTCGGGCGGCTACCTCGAAGGCAACATGGTCGTGTGTCCGTGCCACGAGGTCGGCTTCGACATGGACACCGGGAAGAACGTGACCTCGCCCGGGATCGCCGACGATCAGAAGGCATTCTCCACGGCGATCGAAGATGGGCAGATCGTCATCGACGGCTTCGAACCGCAGTCGTAGGACGCGGTCGGGAAGGGCGACATGGCGCACGAAGGACACGATCACGAGCACGACCATGACCACGGGCCGCATCCGCGCCCGGAGCACGCGCACGATCATCGGGTGAAGGCAGACCATCACCTGCCGCATGTTCACGGGGGCCACTCGCACACTGCGGAGGCGCACAAGGCGCATGCACCGACGACGGTCGCCGCGTTCGTGGTGACCAGTTCGGACACGCGCACCCCGCACACCGACGAGAGCGGCAAGCTCATCCGCGACCTGCTCGAAGGCGCGGGTCACACCGTCTGTGGTCACCGGGTGGTGCCCGACGAGCCGGCCGCGCTGCGCGCGCTGGTGGACGAGGCGGCCGCGTCCGGCGCGCGAGCGCTGATCATCAACGGCGGGACGGGGATCAGCCGACGAGACCAGGTCATCGAGACGCTTCGGCCGATGCTGGAGAAGGAGCTCCCCGGGTTCGGCGAGCTGTTCCGCTCGCTCTCGTACAAGGAGATCGGCAGCCCCGCGATGATGTCGCGCGCGCTCGCCGGAACCTGCCGGGGAATGATCGTCTTCGCGATCCCCGGTTCCCCCAACGCGGTCCGCCTGGCCATGGGGGCGCTGATCCTTCCGGAGCTCGGACACGCCGTGCGTGAGCTCACGCGACAGGCTTGAGCCTCGATCGGGGCGGGATGCATCGCACTCCCGCGGAGCGTTCTTCGACCGTGACGATGAAACGGAAGCGAGCGACCGGCCTGAGTGATGCGTCCGCGGAGCGCCTGCGTGCCCCGCTCGAGGCGTTCTTCTCGTCGAAGCAGGCGAGCGCGGCCGAACGCATCGCCTTCGACCCGATCGAGTTCCCGCACCGGTACTCCCACCCTCGGGACATCGAGGTCAGCGCGCTGCTGTCCGCCTGCCTGGCCTATGGGCGCGCGGACCTGTTCAAGCCGAAGCTCGAGGCGCTGCACGCTTCGATGGGGGCCTCTCCTGCCTCCTTCGTCCGTGCGCTCGACATCAAGGGCGCGCGCGCACTGCTCTCGGGCTTCGTCTATCGCTTCAACGTCGGGACAGACCTCGCGGTGCTGCTGCTGGGCATGGGGAGAGCGCTGCGCGAGCAGGGGAGCCTCGAAGCCATCTTCGCGCGTGAGCTCGCCGCGTCGGGAACGCTGCACGGCGCGCTCGCCGGCTTCACCCGTTCGCTCCGGGAGGTCGACCTCGAGGCACTCCGGCGTGCAATGGGGCCGGAGCGTGGCCTGCATCACCTGCTGCCGTCCCCCCTGGGACCGGGGGCGGCGAAGCGCTTGAACCTGTTCCTGCGCTGGATGGTGCGGGGCCCGGACGAGGTCGACTTCGGCATCTGGAAGACGATCCCGGCCTCCGTGCTGCTCGTCCCGCTGGACACGCACATCGCGCGGATGGCAGCGAACCTCGGACTCACCCGGAGAAAGGGGCTGGGCTGGAGGACGGCGGAGGAGATCACCGCCTCGCTGCGCAAGCTCGATCCGCTCGATCCGGTGAAGTACGACTTCCCGCTCTGCCACTACGGAATGAGCGGGATGTGTCCGGCGAAGCCGGTGCCGGAGAACTGCGCGTCGTGCCAGCTGCTGCCTTCCTGCCGCGTCGGTCCGAGGGTGCTCGCGCGCGAGGAGCGACGACTCAACCCTCGTCGATCCGGAAGAGTTCGCGCAGACGGGTGAAGATACGCCGGGTCTCCGGGGCGTGTTCGATGACCTCGGTGATGTCGTTCTGTGCCGAGGCGCGAAGCTCCGTACGACGCCGGCCCAGGAGCTCGGCGAACTGCTGCGCGAGGCCAGGATGCGTCTCGAGAACGCGCGCAAAGGTGGGGCGGGCAACTTCGTAGAGCAGCACGTCTTCGAGGGCGACCACCGAAGCCGACCGCGGCTCACCCGTGAGCAGCGACATCTCGCCGAAGTAGTGCCCGTGCCCGAGCGTGGTGATCTCATGTTCCGGTCGACCGGTCCGGACGGACACCTTGCCCGACGCGACCACATAGAAGGTGTTGCCCGGGTCGCCCTGGGTGATGATCGGTTCCCCCGCGGCGAACCGGCGGGGCACCACCTCCCGGGCGAGGAGCACGAGATCCTCCCTCGTGAGCGGCGCGAACAGGTCCACCGAGGCGAGCAACCCCAGCACGGAGTCCCGACTCTGCTCGGTCACCGGCGCGCTCTGGCGCATGTGGACCACGCGCTGCGGCAGCGGCAGCTCGATGCCGTCCCGCTCGAAGCGGTACCACAGCCGCGTGTACAACTGCTCCTGCGCCGTCATCGCCTCGTCGAACCTCGCGACGAAGAAGCGGACCTGGTAGCGGATCGAGTTCTGCTGAATCGACCAGGTCCGGCAGAGAGACGGCGGCTTCGAGAGCACCTCCGGGATCTCCTCGAGCGTCTCGAGGATCGCGGCCTTCACCCTGTTGGGCGGTACCGTCAGCGCGACGCCGACGTACACGTCGGTGCCGATCGCCTGGTCTCCGCGGGAGTAGTTCTTCACCGCCTCCTTGGCGATGATGTTGTTGGGCAACGTAATGCTCTCGTTCCGGAAGGTCTCGATCCGGGTGGCGCGCCAACCGATCTGGGCGATCACCCCGGTGTTCTTCCCGATCGAGACGAAGTCGCCCACCTCGAAGGGCCGCTCGAGCTGAAGCGACAGGCCTGCGAAGAGGTTGCCCAGGGTGTCCTGCATCGCCAGGCCGAGGACGACAGACAGGATCGCCGACGTCGCGACCAGGCCGGCCAGGTCGATCTCCAGGGTCGCCTTGATGATGGGGAGGG
>JBAWAM010000182.1:0-2447 GCA_049589315.1 Myxococcaceae bacterium | reverse complement strand
CAGAATCTCTGGGCCGTCGGTGCGTCCGGCGCGATCGTCCGTCGTCAGGACGACACCTGGAGCGAACTCACCCGCGGGCGCGAGATCGACGACATCATCCAGGACATCTGAGCCGGCGAGCAGGAGGTGTACGCGGTCAGCATCTATGGACCCTCACTGCTACGACAGCGCGATGGCGCCTGGCAGCCCGTCGCCTGCCCCTACACGCAGTCCGACCCGCTGAACGATTACCGAATGCGGGCGTTCGGAATCTGGGGCTCAGGCACCGAGGTGTGGGTCGTCGGCCACCTGAGCGGTTCCGCTCCCAACTTCAGCAGCATCGTCCGCTGGGACGGCGATGACTGCCATCCCGAGGACACCGGCGACTTGCTGCGAGACGCGGATGGCGGATTGCTCGGGCTCAACGACGTGTGGGGCCTCAGACCGGATGCGATCTGGGCCGTCGGAGAGCAGGGAACCATCCTCCGACGTGACGGGAATGAATGGGTCCGGGAGGCGTCGCCCACCGGCGAGGATCTCAACGCAATCTACGGAACGAGCTCCGGAGACCTCTGGGCCGTCGGAAATGCGGGGACGTTGATCCGCCGCGCCCCCGATACCGAGTGGATCCGTGTGTCAATCGACGCGGGCGGCGAGAACCTCCTCGGCGTATACGCGGTCGACCCCGAGAACATCTGGATCGTCGGCGAGAACGGCTCCATCTACGACCGGGCCAAAGGAGCCTGGAGGCGGCGCGCGGTGGCGGCAAATTCGCTCAATGCTGTCTGGGGCACCGGCCCGGAAGAGGTGTGGGCGGTCGGCTCTGCCGGCCAGATGCACCTCTGGGACGGGCAGATGTGGAAGCTCGTGCCCACCGGATCGAGCCAGACGATCTTCGCGATTCACGGCAACAGCCGTGGCGTGTGGATCGGCGGCTGGGGCGGCAGCATCCTCAAGAAGAACCGGAACTGAGCCCGAAACGTCGGAGTCGGGATATCAGCGCCGGGTGCGCGTCAGGGCGACCTCGGTTCGGCTGCCCTGACGCGGCATGACGCGGACCTGTACCACCTCGTCGGCCCGGCTGAACGCGCCATCCTCCTCGAGCGAAAAACCGAGCCCGGGCAGCACCTCGCGGTAGAACGTGAGTACCTCGTGGGGTTGTGCGCGCACGGCGTAGCTGAGCAATTCAGCGCCCTCGAGCCTTGACGTGACCACTTGCCCGGCGCCCGGGAACAGCGGGGCGAAGGTGTCCTGTGACGGCGCGATGCGCCGGCCCGCGAAGGAGGCTTCGCCCAGAATCACCAGGGTGTTGCCGCTGGCGTACGGCTGGAGGATGACCGAGTACGAAGTCTCGGTCGCTGAATCGAACGCGGTGAGCATGATCTGTCCGTCGAGCTTGAGCTGCTGCTCGGGCGGCGGAACGTGCAGGCCGGCCTTCACGAACGCGCGGTGGAAGTGGTCGTAGAGGCCCTGGGGCACGTCCCATCGAAGAGGGCTCGCGGCGAGGGCCAGGGCGACGAGCATGAGCGGGAGGGTGGCGTTCAAAACCGGGTCACCCCGAGGAAGGTCTGGGGATCGCGCACGGCTCGGCGTGAGTTGGTTCCGCCGGTGTTCCAGGTGGTGCGGCCGGCGTGTGCTGCGCGGATGTCCTGCTGATAGCTTCGCTCGACGCCCTGGTAGCTGAACTGGAACCTGCAGGCGTCGGTGCTCGCTGCGCCGGACCCCCGCCGCTGTGCAAATACGTCAGCTTGATGGGCTCGTCCGATACGAGATCGATGGGCGGGCCATACGGACCACTCGTGCTCAGGTCGTCAGGCTGTAGCAGCAGCTCCGGCTCGGCGACCGTGATGCCTGGCGGCAGGTTCGATTCCAGATGTACCGGCTCGAACTCGAACTCGGTGATCGGCTCGCCGAGCGCATCTGTGCACCGCAGCCGCTCTCGCCGCCTCATGGACTCGATAGCCCGGTGGGCCGCGTATTCGAGCTCGACGGGCAGGTGCTGCTGCTCGGCGTCACGCACAGCGAGAACACGACGCTGCATCTCGCCGAGGCCCTCGCCTCGGTGCCATACTCGGTTTCGCACCCCTGCGTCGTGGAGACGAATGGAGTCGCGCAGACTGTGATGATTCCCGAGACCGACCACTGTTGCCGTGGCTTCAGCGCGATGGACGAGTGGCTTCGCCATCGCGGCCTGCAGCGTGAAGGAAACGTTGGGAATGCGCTCGCTCGTCTGTGCGACTCGCGCGACGTGGTCTCCGTCGCGATCGAGCACCTCACCGCGGATCCTCTCGTGTTCCTGTGCCAGAAGGATACCGGCTGCGAGGAGTGCGACGCAGCCCACGTGAGCATCGAAATTCGCCTCGGGTCAGGGCGCCGTCGGCACCTTCGGTGATGCGACCGCGACGCCCCCTTGGTTGGGCACGCGGAGCCTCGGCGCGCGCGGTCCCGACGCGTGGGGACTACCTGGG
>JBAWAM010000181.1:0-10985 GCA_049589315.1 Myxococcaceae bacterium | reverse complement strand
CACACCGAAATAGGTGAAGGGGTTGTTGCCGAACGAGATCTGCGCTCTCACCGAGTCCAGGTCAGCGCCAGGGGTGAACGCGGCCGTTCCAGACTTCGAGATGTCGGTGTAGTTGACGGCGATCCTGGAAAGGTCGTACGCGAAGCACGTCTCATTGGCCGCACCCGGCGTCCCGATCGCACCATTCATTCCGAAGGTCAGCGTCCGCGTCGTGCAGGTCAGCGGCTGACCAGCGGTGTCGATCACAGTCCGATCAGGACTCTGCACGCTCTGGCCGGCGATCAGGTCTGCAGCGACGTACGACAGACCCGAGACGGGTCTCACTGCGGTCAGTGCGATCTCGTCCCCCGTCGCCGTGTCCACCATGAGATCGGTCCACGCGAGCTGGACGGTCGCCCCGCCGGCTGCCATCGGGTCGGTGCTCTGCCCGATAACGAGGAACTGGCCCGCAGGGAGGGTCAGTCCCTCCGGCAGGGTGAAGGAGGTGGTGGTGGCCGTGGAGACGAGCTTCGTCCCGGAAAGGTCGATGTCTTCATCGGTGACGTTCTCGAGCTCGACCCACTGTCCCTGAGAAGCGGTTGCCTCCGGGAGGACCATGAGCTCGCTGACGAGGACCGAGCCCGGCACCAGCACGTTCATCTTCGCGGGATACACGGCATAGCTGCCGTTGAGCAGGGAGGCGAACAGGGTGTAGGCGCCAGAATGCTCGGGAGCGAAGTCGAACTGACCCGTCACGGCCGTGCTGATGAAGAACACGAGCTCATCGTCGGGAGTGACGACGGAAGTGTTGACGCTGTAGTTCCGGGCCATCGAATTATTCAGGCGCCAGCCGATGGTCGCGTTCTCTCCCCCACTGTCCACCCCTGAGAGGGTCTTGTAGGCGAAGCGAACCTCGCCGGTCTCCCAGAGCTGCGCCTGGAACGTCAGTTCGCTGGCGTCGTCGATGTGGGCCCTGCTCCACTGAACGATGAGGCGCCGGGGGAAGGCGTTCCCCTCGACGTAGTAGAGCACCTTGCTCGAGTCGCCGAGGTACAGGTTGTCCCAGAACGGAGCGACCATCGCGGGCAGAGCGTTCTTCGTCAGATCCTCGTTCTTCTGCAGCGGGCCCGTCGGATCGAAGGCGATGAAAACATTGGTCGAAACGAAGAAAGTATCGACGGTCCGATTGAGGAACGGGAACCGGAACGGGGTCGCGAGCGCAAGTTGTTCGACGCCTTCATCGGCGTCCACCAGCTGCACCTCGGACGCCGCTGGCAAGTTGTCGAGGTCGAAGAAGCTGGCGGTGGGATTGGTCTTCAGCGCCGGAGCGTTCGGATCACCAAAAAGCTGCGTGATGCTGGCCTGGGTGAGGTCCCAGTTCACTGAAACGGTCTCTCCAACAGTCACTGCGGCCGGTGAAGCACCGACGCTCGCGGGGGTGTGGACGTCAACGGTGCGCTCAGCAGACGCCCTGTCCCCGGCCGCGTTGAACGCCTCGAGGACGAACGTGGTCTTAAGTCCCGGGTAAAGGCTGGTGGTGCCTGTGGAAGAGCCGCTGGTGAAGACCGTGGGGCCGTTCTTGACCCGGATGATGATTCTGTTCGTGTCCGTCGTCGCCCACTGCGCATTGGCCGGTGCGCCGCCCTGAGCGATCGAGGTCGGGAGCGTGAAATCGGTGATCTGCGGCGCCTTCACGACCCGCACCACCTTCTCCATCTCCATCCGAGCGTCTCCGTGCCCGATCGCGACGACCTTGAAAATCGAATCGCTCTCCGGGGCCGCCAGCGTCACCGACCCGGTCGCGATGCCGTTCCGGTCCACGCTCAGCGGCTCGTAGATGACTCCACCATTGGCGTACACCTGGACACGCTGCGCGTTCACGGTGCTCCATGAGAGCGCGAAAGACTTGCCCTCGGTGACCGCGCCTGGCGCGTCAAAGGCAACGATCTTCGGACCCTCGCCGACGAAGCTGTCGATCGTCCGGGTGAGGGTGACCGCGGGATCGCTCTGGGTCACGGTCAGCGTGAAGCGGAGTGGCTGTCCGTCGGCGACCGCGTCTCCGTTTTCATGCGTGGCAGGAACGGTCCACTCGTAGGTGCCGTTGCCGACCTGGGCGGGCGCGGTCACAGTGGTGAGCGTGCCGAACGTAGTCTCGGAGAGGACGACCTGGGCCGCTCCGGCCGTCTTCCAGCTGAAGGTGATCTTCTCGCCTGCGCGCGCCGCACCGGGGAGCGCCTCGAATGAAGAGAGCACCGGCCGGACCTTGATCTCGGTCGTGGCGGTGATCTGCTGATCCGCTGCGCCCGTGCCGACGAGCGTGTAGCTCGTGGTACGCGCCGGAGTGAGATCCACGACGCCCGCGCCCTTGCTCAGATCGATCTGGAGGACGTCGCCCGAGCCGGACTGCAGCGTGGCACCCTTCGCTCCGAACGCGGTCCAGATCAGCTGGGCCGTCTCACCCGCGTCGATCTGCGGAGGGACCGCGACGAGGGAGACCTCCTTCAGGGGCTCATCGACCGCCACCTGGACGAACGCGTTGTCGCGGCCGCCCTCCCCCTGGACACGGAGCACGAAGAAGCTGGATGCGGCCGGCTCGACCTTGGCGCTTCCGGCACTGGCATCGCCGGTGAGCTCGATCTTCTCGCCATTCTGGTCGACGAGCTCTGCCGAGGTCGCGTTCTCGGCCTGGAACGTGAGGGTCACCGAGTCGCCAGCGGAGATGCGCGTTTTGTCCGCTCCGAAGCTCTTGATGGTCGGCGGCGCAGGAAGCTCGGGGGGAGGCGTGGCGTTTCCGCCACAGCCGTAGAGGAGCAACAGCGCAAGAGCCGGGAGGGCTCTGGGCAGGAACCTCATATGCAACTCCGTTCGATGGGGGATGTTCGCAAATCGACACTTGTGCGTTACAAAATGCGCAAAGCTTTCTAGGCCGCCGCGGGCAATCAAGTCAAATCGTGGCGAGACGCTGAGTGAAATGATTGGCCTAGAACGAAGCGCCGAGACTGCCAGCGAACAGAGTGTCGTCCATGTAGCCCCGGCGGAACCGGGTCAATTCCACCCGGAGTGAAAGGCGCAGCAGCCCATCCGGCGACAGCAGGGGACGTCCGCGGAAGCCGATCCCGTACTGAATCGCCGGCTTGAGGCCGGCGATCTGCGTCTGGCTGCCGTCGTGGTGGAGCGTACTGACCTGGTACGAGGCTCCGAAGCCGACCTGACCGAAGAATCCCCAGGCCTTCGCCTTGTCGACGTGGAGCTCGAACGCCGGCGCGACGGTAAAGTAGTGGTAGTTGGCGTCGGTGAAGATCCGTTCGGTTCCTTCGCGGCTGGCGCCCCAGGTCCAGGTCACGTCGGCGAACAGGGCCTCGTGGAGCAGCTCGTCCGGGATGAGTCGGCCGAACTCCCAGTTGAAGCGGGCGCCCCAGGCGAACCTCGGGGCCCACTCCCCGGCGTGAGCCCGATCCGTGAACAACAGCCCCCCCAGCAGCTCGGTCGAGACGCCGATGTTCGGGTCGTCGAGTCGCGCCAGGGAACGCACGGGCTCTTCGTCCGCCCAGTCGACCTCGTGGCGCAGATCGTTCGGGTCATCCCCCTCCTCGCTGTGGCGGGGGAGCGCGCGAAGCCCCTGATCGCTCGTGGAAGGCAGCTCGTCGGGATAGGGGATGGGCTCGTCGTCCTGCGCGAACGCGTCTACGCCCATGACAAGGGCGCCGACGAGCAGCAGCGGTGCGCCGCGAATCGCAAGGTGATTCATCGTCATCTTCCCGCGCACGCAGTGATGGGGACCGAGCTGGCCGGGCACGACCAGAGTTGCGAGCGGTCCATCTTCAACCGTCCGAGGAACTCGTTGCAGGTCTCCTCCCGGAGCCCGTCGTGGGTAATGTGCGAGAGGAAGATCTCCCCCACGGCCTCGAGGGTGAAGTTGTCGGGGGTCTCGAGGTTTCCGTTCGTCACCTGCCGCAGGCCCGGCTTCTGGGGGGAGGCGTCGTCGTAGGCGGCCAGCACCGCGCGCGCCATCGCGTCGTGCTGACCGGCGTTCTCGCCCGCCCGCCACAGGGCTGCCGCGAGCACGCTCCCGACCTGGTAGTGCATCCCCAGCCCGGTGAACTCGTTGACCCCGAGCGTGTGCAGCCCGTTGAAGAGCCCATCGGTCAGGCACAGGTCGTCCCGGGCGAAGTCGCGTTCATCCACGAGCGACTCCTCGAACGAGGTGGAGAGCAGGCGCGTGTCGCAGCCGAACGCGCTCCGGCACGAGGCGCCGAACGCGTGGTAGTCGGCGAGGCCTTCGTCCAGGGACTTGAGCAGGTTGGGCTGGAGTCGCAGGCCGCCATTCGCCCAGCGCGTGAGGGTCAGGGGGAGGGCCGCGTCGTCGTAGACGAGACGGGAGAAGACCAGGTGCGAATACTCGTGGGCCATCACCCCGGCGTTGATCGCCAGCGGCGCTTTCTGGAGCTCGTCGAACGGGAGCACCATGAAGGACTTCACCGGCGTGAAGTACATCGCGTTGTCCTTGATGTCGTTGGGGCTGAGCTCCGCGAGCACGAAGGAGGGGAAGTAGAAGACGCGGACGCCGGCGAGCGTGGCGCCGGGAACGCCCATCGCCTGGAAGTAGTCGAAGGCCAGCTCGAGGTTGTAGTAGCTGGTGACCATGTTCCAGGTGTGGAAGTCCGCCGGCCACAGCACGCCGTCCTTCTCGATGTAGCTGGCGCGCGGCTCGGAGCCTTCGTTCTTGAGGAACACCTTCGCGAGCTGCTCGTCGGTGAGCGCGCCGCCGTTGGTCAGGAGCAGCGGATCGTTCCCGTCGACGCGGATGCGCGCGCCGCCGACGAGGGTGGCCACCGAGCCCTTCATCGCCACGGCATCGGACAGGGTGCGGATCTCGACCTGGGTGGCCTGGTAGTAGCCGCCCGGAGAGGAGGAATCCCCGGCGGCGCGGACCAGCGCCATCACCCGGACCGGCGGTTTCGTTTCTGGTGCGCACGAGGCAAGGAGTGCCAGGACCAGCGCAGCCGTGGCGCAGAGCGAACGCGTCATGACCGAGGTTGTACTACGGCGCCGCGCCCACTGCTCAAACGCTTTGACGCACCGCACCCCCCTCTCTATCTTGCCGCCCTCGACGGGCCCGAAAGGAAGCACAGCACATGGCGGTCAGGTTCATCTCCGAGGTCAAGCGCACCCATACCTGTGGCGAGCTCACCGCGAAGGACATCGGCCAGGAGGTCGTCCTCTTCGGCTGGGTCCACAATCGGCGAGATCACGGCGGCGCGGTCTTCATCGACCTCCGGGATCGCGAGGGTCTCACCCAGGTCGTGTTCGAGCCGGGGATCGAGCAGGAGGCGCATGAGCTCGCCGGTGCCCTTCGCCTCGAGTTCTGCATCGGCATCAAGGGAAAGGTCGCCTCGCGCGGCGCGCAGGTGAACCCGAAGATGAAGACCGGTGAGGTCGAGGTCAAGGCGACCGACCTCACCATCTTCAATCGCTCCGAGCCGGTGCCGTTCCCCATCGAGGACCGCATCGACACGTCCGAGGAGAAGCGGCTGCAGCACCGCTACCTCGACCTGCGCCGGGCGCCGCTGCAACGCACGCTGATGGCGCGGTCGAAGATGAACGCGATCACCCGGTCGTACCTCGACGGGCACAGGTTCCTCGAGTTGGAGACGCCGTTCATGGGCAAGTACACGCCCGGCGGCGCCCGGAACTTCCTCGTCCCGTCGCGCCTCAACCCCGGCAAGTTCTATGCGCTGGCGGAGAGCCCCCAGCTCTACAAGCAGCTGTTCATGGTCTCCGGCTTCGACCGGTACTTCCAGATCGTGAAGTGCTTCCGCGACGAGGACCTCCGCGTCGACCGGCAGCCCGAGTTCACCCAGATCGACGTGGAGATGAGCTTCGTCTCCCAGGACGACATCTTCGCGGTGATCGAAGGCCTGCTGAAGCGCCTCTGGAAGGAGGTGCTCGGCATCGACATCCCCACGCCGTTCATGCGGATGGACTTCGACGAGTCCATGGCGAAGTACGGCAACGACAAGCCGGACCTGCGCTTCGGGCTCGAGCACGTGCTGCTGACCGACCTGATCTCGAAGCACGGGGCCGAGGGCGGCTTGCCGCTGATGTACGATGCGGTCCAGAAGAAGGGCATCGTCAAGGCGATGGTGATCCCGGCCGAGAAGCCGCTGTCCCGCGCCGAGACCGACAAGCTCGAGGAGTTCGTGAAGGGGATGGGCGCCGCCGGGCTCGGGCGCGCCAAGGTGGGTGAGACCGGCGAGTGGACCCAGTCGCCGTTCGCCAAGACCATCACTCCGGCGCTGCGCCAGGAGATCAACGAGGTCGTGGGTGCGAAGGCCGGCGATCTGATCCTGTTCCAGTTCGGCCGCGAGTCGAAGGTGCAAACCGTGATGGCGAACCTCCGGGTGCACGTGGCCAAGAAACTCGGACTGATCCCCGAGTACGGCTCCGGCGGGCAGTGGAGATTCCTGTGGGTCGTGAACCCGCCGCTGTTCGAGTACGACGAGGAGAACAACACCTGGGTGGCGGCGCACCACGCCTTCACCCGTCCGCACGACGAGGACGTGGCGTACCTCTCGACCGATCCGGGCCGGGTGAAGTGCTACCGATATGACGTGGTGCTCAACGGCTTCGAGATCGGCGGCGGCTCCATCCGACTGCACGATCCGAAGGTCCAGGCCGAGGTGTTCAAGTCGCTGGGCATCGAAGAGGAGGAGGCCCGGGCGAAGTTCGGGTTCCTGCTCGACGCGCTGAAGTACGGCGCGCCGCCGCACGGAGGCATCGCGCTGGGCATGGACCGCCTGGTGATGCTGCTGACCGGCGCCGAATCGCTGCGCGACGTGATCCCGTACCCCAAGACCCAGCGCGGCACGGATCTCTTGACCGGCGCTCCCGGCGACGTGGACGATAAGCAGTTGCGCGATCTGTACGTGCGCAGCACGCCGCCGGCGAAGTAGCTCCGGGTACTTCACCACGCTCGCAGATGGCCTCCGTAAATCCTGAGCTCCCGTCAGGATCGCCGGCGGGACTTCGGTCGGAGGCCATGCTCCTCGAGGAGCCGGTAGAAGTAGGACCGGGCCAGTCCGGCCTCGCGGGCCGCGGCAGTGGGTGAGCCCTCGTGCCGCGCCAGCAGCGCCTCGAGGTAGCTCTTCTCGAACGCCTTGAGTGTCTGCTGTCGTGCCTGGTGGAAGTCGGCGGGAGGCGGGCGCTGCTCGGCGCCGGGGAGCTCCGGCGTGGCGCCGGTGGCGAGGGCGCGGTTGACCATGTTGCGCAGCTCGCGGACGTTGCCCGGCCACACGTAGGCGCACAGGGCGGCCACCGCGGCGGGCGGCAGGCGGAGTCGACTGTCGACCGAGGTGGCGAAGTGTTCGACGAGCCGGGGAATGTCCTCCAGGCGCTCGCGCAGGGGCGGCACGTTCACCTTCAGCGCGACCAGTCGGAAGTACAGGTCCCGGCGGAAGCGCCCCTGCTTCACCTCGGCCTCGAGGTCCCGGTGCGTGGCGCACAGGATCCGGAAGTCGGATTTCCGCGCGACGTTTTCGCCCAGCCGGGTGAACGTGCCCGTTTCGAGCGCGCGCAGGATCGCGCCCTGTTGGTCGAGCGGGAGCTCACCGACCTCGTCGAGGAACAGGGTGCCTCCGTCCGCCTGTTCGAGCGCGCCGCGCGCATCGGTCACGGCGCCGGTGAAGGCGCCGCGCACGTGTCCGAACAGCGTGCTCTGGACCAGCTCGGGCGAGAGTGAGGCGCAGTCGACCACCCGGAACGGCCCCTTCGCGCGCCCAGACAGATCGTGCAGCGCCTGGGCGACCAGCTCCTTGCCCGTACCCGTCTCACCGTGGATGAGGACAGGGGCCTCGGTCGCCGCGACCCGTTCGATCTCGGCGTACAGCCGCCGCATTGGCACCGAGTGTCCGACGAGGCCGCCCAGCTCGGTGCGGTCGCTGAGGGCGCCGGCCGGAAGCTTCGAGGGGAGCAGGGCGATGCGCGTCTGGCCGACGGAGATGATGCTGCCGGGAGGAACCTCGACGGAGTCGACCTTCGCGCCCAGATAGCGGGTGCCGTTCTTGCTCTGGAGATCTTTGACCCTCAGCCGCCCCGCCAGGAGCTCCACTGCAAGGTGGCGCTTGGAAACGGTCGGGTCCGTCAGCACGAGCTCACAATCCGAACGGGTTCCGATCACGGCGGTGCCGAGCTGCAGTCGGACCTCGGCGCCCCGGTCCGGACCGTCCAGCACGTACAGACGGATCTCCGGAATCGCCCCGATGGTGAGTCCCCTGAGGGACGACGTCTTTCCACCTTCGATCATCGTTGCAGGTCGACGTTCAGGGTGACGACCTTCCCTTCCTCGATCACCACCGTCCGCCGAACCTCCTTGTCCAGCTCGGGATTGCGGAACACCACTTCCTGTCGGCCGACAGGCAATGGATATCGGGAGATCGGCGTCAGATCGATCTTCTTCCCATCGACCCACAGCGACGCCCAGGGGGTCGCGTCCGCGGACAGGTACCCCACCCGGGTGGGCCGGGCTGCGACCTTCCTGGTCGCAGGCGCAGGGGCAGCCGGAGGCGACCGCTTCTTCACAGGCCGCGACCGCGCGGGTGCCGACTTCGGTGCCTCCGAGCGCGCTGGAGGCTGAGCCAGCACCCGAGTCGGGGTCGTACGGTCGGCGCGGGCTGCAGGAGCCGGAAGCTCCGGCTCGAGTGTGATCGGGCGCTGCGCCGGAACTCGGACCGTGGTCGGTTCATCGGAGTCGCCAGAACGCGCCCCGGGCGCCGGAGAGGTTATCTGATGTCGCTCGGCGCGGTCGACGGGCTCCCCAGGCTTGATGCGCTCGACCGTGAACGGCCGTGTTCCGGAATCCCCCCTGTCGACGAAGACCACCGCGGCCGCAACGAATCCACTGGCAAGCAGGGCTGCCCCCGCGACCAGCGGCCAGCGCCCTGGTTTCGGCGGCGCTTCATGAGGCGTGACGGTGGGGTACAGGTCATCGACGAGGAGGAGGGAGCGGGTCCTGGGCGACGCGATCGGCGCCGAGGTCGCCGTCGCCCCCCGGAAGCGCTCCAGGTCCGTCGGGCACAGCTCCGCGACCCACTGACCGAGCTCGCTCGGACGCGCCACCGGGCCATCCATGAATCGCTCGAGGAGCTCGCTGACCGATTCATGTCGGTCCCCCCGTTTCGGGGAGGTCCCACGGAGCAGCGCGGCAGCCATCTCCGGCCCGACCTCCGATCTGAGGCGCTGTGGATCGGGAACGCGCTCGGTCCGGACGGCATCGATGATCTCTGGATCTGTGGCCCGCTTGAACGGGCTCACGCCGGTCAACGTCTCGTAGATCGTGAGCGCAGCCGCGTAGACGTCGACCCGCTTGTCGATGGGCTCTCCCGCACGCATCTGTTCGGGCGCCATGTACGCGTACTTGCCCATGACGTGGCCGGTCCGGGTGGCGTGCAGGTTTCCCTGAGCCTTGGCGATCCCGAAGTCGGTGAGCAGCACCGCACCCGAGGTGGAGAGCAGCACGTTCGACGGATTGACGTCGCGGTGGATGGTCCCGAAGTCCTCCCCGTTGGGGCCCGTCAGATTGTGGGCGTGCGCGAGCGCCTCGCACAGTCCGCTGGCGATGAGCCGGACGATCGGAAGCGGGAGGACGGCCTTCATCCGTTGGCAGGCCCGCAGCAACTTCGCCAGGCTCACGCCCTCGATCAGGGCCATGGCGATGAAGTAACGCCCCTCTGCCTCACCCAGATCGAAGATCTGGACCACGTTGGGGTGGTTCATCCGCGCGGCGATGCGCGCCTCGTCCAGGAACATCCGGATGAACTCGGGCTCCTGGGAGAGATGGGGGAGCAGGAGCTTCAACGCGACGCGCTTCTCGAACGCACCATTGCCGGTCTTCCGCGCGACGAAGACCTCGCCCATGCCGCCCGTCGCAATCCGGGTCAGCAGCTCGTAGCCGCCCGCGTGCAGGCCCGCGGGTTGCGGCTCGAAGACTGCGGAGATGTCGGCATCGTTCGACATGGGCGGCGTCAGGGGGCTTCGCACTTCAGGCTGGCGGATCTCCAGAGCTTGACGTTGTCGACGTAGACGGGACTGTATGCGACCCGAAGGTCACCTGTGATCCGGATGGTAATCGGCCCAGTCGTTTGGGTCTGCCGAGAGACTCGAAGCTCCTGCCACGTCCCGTCACCAAGGACCGGTGAGCTCCGGGTAATCCGAGGCGTGGGTTCCGGTCCCTCCCGGATCTGGAGTTGGAGGTCGGAATCCTCCCCATTGAACCAGGCGGTCGCGCAGTAGATGCCGGGTCCAGCGTCGGGGAGGGGTACCTTGCTGGGCGACAGGGAAAATTGGGTCTCAGGGGGGTCGACGTAGATCATCGCCGCCCGTTCGCCGAAAGGCGTCTGGGTTTCCATGCTCAGGCCGACGGCGTCAGGGAACGGTTCGGTCCTCCACCCCGGCAGGACCCCCCCGTCGCCCTCTTCGAAGTCGCCGTTGACCAGCAGGTCCTTCTGCTCACCGGCATCTGGCTCTTCGTGCCCAGCGTCTTCGGGATCGCCCGCGTCGGGCGGGTCCTCCCCGCCGTCCATCAGCCCGCCATCGCCCGTCCCTGCGTCCTCGATGTCTCCGTGCAAGTCAGGACCGGGACGGACGCACACGTTCGCCACACACTCGTAGTCGGGCCCACAGGGACGCTCGACGGAGCACAGCTTGCCCGTCTCGTCCAGCGGCTCTGGGAAACAGGCGAGCCCCGCGACGATGAGGGCGATGGAGAGAATGAGTACCGAGCGCGTCACAGAGCCTCCCCTCCGAAGTCACCAGACGAACAGTGCTGCCGACGCTGCACCGGCCGCGCCAGCACCTACGAACAATCCCGCAGCCCAGGAGGCCTCGGCGGTTGCACGGGAATGCGTCTCACGGGCCGTGTTCGACCACGGCTCGTCCCGGGCGGCCGCTGCGGTTTCGGCCGAACGTATCTGCAGATAGCCGGCGGCGGCGCCGGCGCACAGGGCGAGGCC
>JBAWAM010000180.1:0-2817 GCA_049589315.1 Myxococcaceae bacterium | reverse complement strand
TCTGGATGCGGCGCGTGCGCTCATCCTTGATGTGCTTCGCCTCGGGGTAGAAGGACGAAAGGCCGGCGACGGTGGAGGCCAGCATCGACATCGGGTGCGCGTCGTACCGGAAGCCCTGCATGAACCGTTTCACGTTCTCGTGGACGAACGTGTGGTGGGTCACCAGGTACTTGAACTCTTCGAGCTCTGCGGTGGTCGGAAGCTCGCCATTCATCAGCAGGTAGGCGACCTCCAGATAGGAGGACTTCTCCGCCAGCTGTTCGATGGGGTAGCCCCGATACTCGAGGATGCCCTTGTCGCCATCGATGAAGGTGATCGCGCTCTTCGTGTTCGCGGTGTTGAGGAAGGCCGGGTCATATCCCATCAGCCCGAAGTCCTTCTCATCCACCTTGATCTGCCGGAGAGCGTCGGTGCGGATGCACCCGTTCTCGATCGGCACCTCATACTGCTTGCCGGTGCGGTTGTCTGTGAGGGTCAGGGTGTCCTTGGCCATGCGCTCCTCGTTGTAAACTTTGTGTTCGCACTTCCTAATGTGTTCTGGGCCCTTGCGCCAGAACTCTCAATCAGCCAGGCGAATGGCAATTCGTTCGATTCGAAATGGCCTCTGGATCCTCGGCGGGGCCGCAGTCCTCGTGGGCGTGGCGGTGGGCCTTCGGCTCGCGCTTCGTGATTCGCTCGAGCCTCGGGCGGCGCTGGCCGTCCTCGATTCGTTCCGCGGCCGTCCCGGGGCAGGGGCGGCTTTCGTTCTCGCCTATATGGGGCTGACCTCGGCGTTCGTACCCGCAACGCTTCTCCACATGGTCGCCGGTGCGGCATGGGGCTTCCGCACCGGGCTCTTTCTGAACCTGACCGCCTTTCATGTCACGTCGAACCTGCACTTCTGGCTTGCCCGCCGGCTTGGGCGTTCGACGGTGGAGCGCTGGGCGGGTGGGGCGCGAATGCTCCGGATCGAGGCGAAGCTCGCCAGGGAGGGGTTGCGCGCGGCGATGTTGGTTCGCGTACTGCCGCTGCCGAACCTGGCGGTGAACCTCGCCGCCGGAATGAGTTCGATCCGCTGGCGGGACTTCGCGCTGGGGACACTGATCGGGACCCTCCCGGTGATCAGCGTCTACACGTACTTCGCCGCCGCGCTGGTGGAGGACGCGATCGGCGCGAAGCGGGACGCGTTGGTGCACACAGCCATTGGCGCGGTGCTCGTCATCCTCGTCGCGCTCCTCACGCGGGTCGTCGCAGCACGCCGGAGCGCGGTCGACTGAAGCATTCGCCTCCTCGACAGGGTGCCCGCGGTCTTCGACCGTTCAGTTTCTGTTGTTCGGGTCGGGCCGGAACCACGGACAGCGTCCCTCGTTCGAGGCGCCAGCCCATCGACGCCGAACGCGCCGCTTCAGGCGACGATGCCGCGGTACACCCAGGCGGTGCCGAAGGTCAGCGGGTGCGCCGTGCGTTGACCGTACGCGCCGGACGCATCCATCAACGCGAGGAACGGGTCGCCGCAGGGGAAGCGGGCCGAGGTCTGGGGCAGGTACTCGTATGCGGCGCGGTTTCCGGTGAGCAGGCCGCCCACGTTGGGCATCACCACCCGGCTGTAGAAGCGGAACATCGCGCCGAAGAACCCCGACGGCTTACCGAACTCCAGCACGATCACCCGTCCGCCCGGCTTCACCACCCGCGCCATCTCCTTCAGGCACTTCACCGGATCGTCGACGTTGCGGATCCCGAAGGAGATCGAGGCGACGTCGAAGGTCGCGGTGGGGTAGGGGAGCGCCAGCGCGTCGGCGACCTCGAAGTCCACCTCCAGCCCTTCGCGCTGCGCCTTGAGCGGAGCCGCCTCCAGCATCTCCGCGCAGAAGTCGGTGCCGAGCACGCGGCCCCGTTCGCCCACGCGTCGCTTGAACGCCAGCGCCAGATCGCCGGTGCCCGTGGCGCAGTCGAGCACCGCCTGGCCCGGCGCAGCGTCGCTCAGCTTCACTGCGGTCCGACGCCACAGCCGATGGATCCCGAACGACAGGACCTCGTTGGTCACGTCGTAGCGACGGGCGATGGAGGAGAACATCATCCGGACTTCGGTGCTCATGGCAGTCCTGCTCCCGCGTACGCGGCAACCCGCGAAGGCTGCCACAAGTGCCGTCCCACCGCGCCCAGCACGGCGGGAAGCTTCTCCATCAGTGATCGAAACAGCTCCGGCGTGAGCGCCTGGGCGCCGTCGCACAGCGCCTGCTCCGGCCGGGGATGGACCTCGACGAGCAGCCCGTCCGCCCCTGCGGCGGCGGCGGCGAGGCTCATCGGGATGACCAGATCGCGTTCGCCGGTGGCATGGGACGGATCCACGATCACCGGCAGGTGCGACCGCTGCTTCACCAGCGCCACCGCCGCGAGATCCAGGGTGTTCCGGGTCGCGGTCTCGAAGGTGCGGATGCCGCGTTCGCAGAGGATGACGTCGGGGTTGCCTGCATCGAGCACGTATTCGGCGGCGAGCAGCCACTCCTGCACGGTCCCGCTCAGGCCACGCTTGAGCAGGACGGGGCGGTTCACCCGGCCCAGCGCCCGGAGCAGCGAGAAGTTCTGCATGTTGCGCGCGCCGACCTGGAGGATGTCCACGTCCTCCACCATCAGGGGGATCTGCGCGGCGTCCATCACCTCGGCGACGATCGGCATTCCCCGGCGGCGGCCCGCTTCGGCGAGCACGCGAAGCCCCGGCTCGCCCATTCCCTGGAAGGCGTATGGACTGGTGCGGGGCTTGAACACGCCGCCCCGGAGCACGTGACCGCCGGCGGAGCGGACCGCGTCGGCGGCCGTGTCGGTCTGATCCTGTCCTTC
>JBAWAM010000179.1:0-6898 GCA_049589315.1 Myxococcaceae bacterium | reverse complement strand
GCCCAGCAGGTCCGTACGCACGTCGGGACCATGGCCAGGGCCCACGGGGGACCCCAGTTCGCCCGGAGCGCGGCCGCCGCTGCGGGCGTGCTCGTCGAGTTGGAGAACGTCGTCACGAGCCTGACGGCGGCGTCCGCGCCCGTCGCCGAAGATGCCTCGGAGAAGCAGAGCGCCCCGCAGCAGGCGCATCAGGCGGCCGCGGTGGCGAAAGCGCAGGACCGGATCATCCGGGTCTCCGCCACCACCGTGGACGCGCTCTCGCTCCAGATGGACCAGCTCGTCCACTTCGTCGCGCGCGAGGAGCGCCGTGCGCGCGATCTCGCCGGGGTGATGAAGGACACCGGCGACGCCCTGGTCGCCTCGGAGCGGATGGCCTCCGAGCTGCGCCAGCTTGGGGTCGAGATCCCGGAGGCGATGGCCCAGGCGGTGGGTCGGCTGCGCGAGCTCCAGAAGGATCTCCGGCGGCTCAGCCGGGAAACGCAGCGCGACTCCGAGCAGCTGCGGTTGATGTCCTCGGTCGTCCGGGACGACCTGCGCGATCTCAGGATGGTTCCGGCGTCGTTCGTGCTCGAGCCCCTCCGCCGAACGGTGCGGGACGTGGCCGCCCGGGTGAACAAGGAGGTCGAGCTGGAGCTCCGGGGCAGCGACGTGAAGCTGGATCGGCGCATCCTCGACGCGGTGAAGGATCCTCTTCTCCACCTCATCCGCAATGCCGTCGACCATGGCCTCGAGGCGCCGGACGTCCGCGTCGCGCGGGGGAAGCCGGCGATGGGGCGGCTGACGGTGACGGTGTCCCAGTTCGGCGCGCGCATCCTCATCGACGTGGAGGACGACGGCGCGGGCCTGGCGCTCGACCGGATCCGGGCCACCGCGGTGCGCAGGGGGCTGCTCGACGAGAAGGAGGCGGCGGCGCTCCCTGACGACGAGGCGGCGCGGCTGATCTTCCGGGCTGGGTTCTCCACCGCCGAGAAGGTGACGGCCATCTCCGGGCGCGGGGTGGGGCTGGACGTGGTCCACGACACCATCACCCGGCTGCAGGGGACGGTCGACCTGTCGTCGAAGCCGGGGCAGGGGACGCGGTTCAGGCTGGATCTGCCGCTCACCCTCGCGGTGAAGCTGGGGCTGCTCGTGCAGGCCGGCGGTGAGCCCTGCGCCGTTCCCAACGACGCGGTCGAACGGCTGGTCCGGCTGAGCGGAAAGGACCTCGGAACGCTGGCCGGTCAGCTCGTCGTTTCGATCGAGGGCGAGCACATTCCGTTCACCTCGCTCGCGGAGGTGATCGGCCTTCCCCGTCGGCCGCTCGCCATCGACTCGGGCGATTTGCAGGCCGCGATCGTCGTGGCGGTGGGCGGCCAGCGGGTGGCGCTGGCGGTCGATGCGGTGCTGGGGCAGCAGGAGGTGGTGGTGCACTCGCTGGGCCCGTACCTCGCCGAAATCACCCACCTCGCCGGAGCCACCGTCCTCGACAGCGGGAAGGTGGTCGCGGTGCTGAACGCGGCCGAGTTGATCCGGATTGCGAAGGGGGCGGCGCGCACGCGCGACGTGAAGCAGCGTTCGCGCATCCTGGTGGCGGACGACGCGCTCACCACCCGCTCCGCCATGAAGTACCTGCTTGAGATCGCCGGCCTCCAGGTGATCACCGCCTCGGACGGAGAAGAAGCGCTCGCGTTGTTGAAGGAGACGCCCTGCCAGATGCTCGTGTGTGACGTCCGGATGCCCAGAATGGACGGGCTCACCCTCTGTCGCGAGGTGAAGTCCGATCCGAAGCTGTCGAAGATCCCGGTCGTGCTGGTGACGTCGCTCGACAGCGCCGAGGACCGTGCCGCGGGCCTGCACGCCGGCGCGGATGGCTATCTCGTGAAACGGGAGGTGGAGCGCGGTGGCCTGCTCAACCTCGTCCGCCAACTCCTGGGGGGCGAATGATCCGCTGCCTCATCGTCGACGACTCGCCGACGTTCCGGACGGTGCTCCGGGGCATCCTGGCGTCTGCGCCGGACGTCCAGGTCGTTGGGGAAGCCGCCGACGGGACCGAGGCCGTCCAGCAGACGCTGAAGCTGCGCCCGGACGTGATCACGATGGACGTCCAGATGCCCCGGAAGGACGGGCTCGAGGCGATCAGCGAGATCATGAAGCGGTCACCCACGCCGATCGTCGTGGTGAGCGCGGCCGCGAACGGCGACGACGTCACCTTCCGCGCGCTCGAGGCGGGCGCGGTCGACGTGGTGGAGAAGCCCGGCGCCGACGCGGTGACGATGGCGCGGCGGTCGGAAGAGATCCGGCAGGCGGTCCGCGCGGTGGCGGGGTTGACCCTGGTCACCCGGCACGAGCGCACGCGCCGCTCCTCGCGCGAGCTCGTAGGCGGCCGGACCTCGGTGGCCTGCATCGGCGTCGCGTCGTCCACCGGAGGCCCCGCGGCGCTGGCGAAGATCCTCTCCGCGCTTCCTCCCGACTTCGACATCCCCATCCTGGTGGTGCAGCACATTGCCGAAGGCTTCGTGGACGCGCTGGTGCGGTGGCTGCAGAGCCAGTGCGCGCTCCAGGTCAAGGTGGCGGAGCGCGGCGAGGAGATCACTCCGGGAAAGGTTCTGGTGGCGCCTACCGGGAAGCACCTGATGGTCTCCCTGGGGCGGGTCCGGCTGGACGACGGCCCCGCGGTGCGTGGCAACAAGCCGTCCGGGACGGTGCTCTTCACCTCGCTGGCGCGGGAGTACGGCGCGAACGCCGCCGGGCTCATCCTCACCGGCATGGGCAACGACGGGACGGCGGGCCTGCGGCTGATCCGGCAGCGCGGCGGGGTGACGATGGCCCAGGGCCAGGAGAGCTCGGTCGTCTGGGGCATGCCGCGCGAGGCACTCGAGTGCGGCGCGGCGGAGATCGGGGTGGAGCTCGAGGAGATCGTGCCGGTGCTCCGGCGCCTCGCCGGCCACGAGGTCACCGAGGTCAACCTCGCCGCGGCGACCTCCGCGGCCCCGGGCACGCGCAAGCGGCTGCTCCTGGTCGACGACGCCGAGACCATCCTGAAGATGGAGACGCTTGCGCTGAAGGATGCCTACGACCTGGTCGTGGCGCGCAACGGCCGCGAAGGACTGGAGGTGGCGAGCCGGGTGAAGCCGGACGGCATCCTGATGGACTACAGCATGCCAGTGATGAACGGGGGCGAGGCGCTGCGAGCGCTGCGCGCCCAGGCGTCCACCCGGAAGATCCCGGTCATCATGGTGACCAGCGAGACCGATCCGACGCTGCTGAAGTCGTGCTGGGATGACGGGTGTCAGGCGATCGTCCGGAAGCCGATCGACCGGGTGATGCTGCTTCAAACGGTGCGACGATTCGTGGGGGCGTAATCGATGGCCCACACCCTTCCGGACGACGTCGTGCTGGAGCTCAAGCGGATCTTCCTGATCGAGCTCACGGAGAGTCACGCGGGCGTCCTCGAGGCGGAGCGACGACTGCTGGAGAGCCCCGGCGATCGCGACGCGCTCGACGTGGTGTGCAGGTACTTCCACCGCATCGCCGGGACGGCGCAGTCGGTCGGCTTTCCGGTGGTCGGTCACCTCGCCGCCGGCTTCGAAGGGGTCGCCTGGATGGCGCTGGAGGGAGAGATTCCTCCCGGCCCGAGGGTCCTCGAGATCCTGCGCGAAGGGATCCGGTCGGTCGCGTCCTTCCTCGAGGCGGACGCCCCGCCGGCCGAGTCCGAGCAGGTGGAGCAGCCCGAACCGGCGCCCCCTCCGGCGGAGTCGCGCCCCGCGGCGTGGACGCCCTCCGAACGCGCCGGAGAGGACACGTCCCGGGAGAGCTTCTCCCGGATTCTCGTCGTCGACGACGACCCGGTGAGCGCCAGGCTGATCGCGGACACCCTGAAGAGCGCCGGGTTTCGCAGCTCGTACTGCTGCGAGCCGGAGGACACGCTCCGAGTCGTTCAGTCTGAGCTGCCGGATCTGATCATCCTCGACGTGGTGATGCCCGGCATGGACGGGTTCGAGCTGTGCCGGCGGGTGCGCGCGCATCCGGCGCTCAGCCTCACGCCGATCATCTTCGTGACCCGTCGAGGGGACGTGGACCAACGGGTCCGCGGTCTGGAGATGGGCGGGAACGACTACATCGCCAAGCCCTTCGATCCCCAGGAGCTGGTCGCCCGGGTGAGGTCGCACCTCGGTCGACTCTCAGCGCTGAAGGACATGGCGATTCGCGACGGGCTGACCCGTTGCTTCAACCACAAGTACTTCAAGGCCCGGCTGGAGCAGGAGATCGTCCGCGCCCGGGCCGGCGGCACGAACCTGTGCCTGGCCATGCTGGACGTCGACTTCTTCAAGAAGATCAACGACCAGTACGGACATCCGGCCGGCGACTCGGTGCTGGTGCACCTGTCCAATCTCTTGATTGCATCGGTGCGGACGTCGGACCTGGTGGCCCGCTACGGCGGCGAGGAGTTCGCGATCCTGCTCACCCATGCAGGGGCCGAAGAGGCCTCCGTCATCGCCAACCGGATCTGCAGCCGGGTGGCGAGCTATCCCTTCCCGGGCGTTCGTGAGGATCAGCCCCTCGCGGTGACCATCAGCATCGGGCTGGCTCAGCTGACGCCGACCGACGAGCCCCAGTCCTTCCTGGTCCGGGCCGACGCCGCGCTGTACGCCGCGAAGGTCAACGGCCGGAACCAGGTCCAGATCGCACCGGCGAGCACCTCGGTCGCCGGCTAGACCCGCGCTCGGGGAGCGCTCCGACTCAGGCGAGGATGTTCAGCGCGGACTGGTAGTACCTGTTCCGGTCGGCGGCGCCGTTGTAGCCCCCGTTGATCCGCTTGGTGATGGTGCTGAAGTCGCCCGAGTCCGCGTACTGGTTCAGGTTCCTGCTCGACCAGTACCAGGTAGCCACGCGGAAGGCGACGTCCGGGTCCGCGGCGCGGGTGGGGTTGTTCTCGAGGTCGATCCCCAGGGCCTTCCCTGCGGCGCGGTAGTTGGCGCGACCGGTGAGCTGGATCGGCCCGCGGCCCTTGTAGCGGGTGCCGTCCCCCGGCTGGGTGTTGCCCAGGTCACGCCGGCCCTCGTAGGCGGCGCCGCTGGCGATCTCCTCCATGTAGCGGAGCTGACCGCTCTCGTGGGCGAGCTGGGCGAGGAAGGCGGCCTGGCGCTTCGGGGTGTTGATGCCCGCCTCGGCCATGGCGGCGTTCAGGTGCGGCAGATACTTCGACGCCTTCTCCGCCGAAAGGTTCGGCATGAGCTTCATCAGGTCGGTGGCGGTGACCCCGCCGGCGGTGCTGCCCGGGTTGATGACCGGCATGTTCGTCTTCGCGGTCGGCGCCGGGGAGAAGCTGTCGCTCTGGCCCGGAAGGTTCGCGCTGCGGCCCGAAAGGCTCAGGCTGCGGCCGGCGAAGATCCGGTTCACGTTCGCAATGCCGTTCGCCTGGGCAATGGCCTTCACCGTGGTGCCGAAGCGGTTCGCGAGGCTGCTCAGGGTGTCGCCCCAGCGAATCTTGTACCCGGACATGTCGCTCTCCTGATGAGTGGTCTATGGGAGTTATCGCGCCAGGCCCCCGGAGGTTTCCTCCGGGATGCATTTCGACTCATCTGTTGCCAAGGCTACAAATCTTCCCGAGGTGGGAGCCAGCTCCCCTCCGCGGAGGTAGTGGGCCTCGAGGCGCGGTTGTGCGCGTTGACCTTGGCCTCGGGGGAAACCTCTCGTATGAGGGCGCACCCGAATGGAGATCCCTATGCGTACGCTTCTCGGATGTGTGCTGGCGTTGGCGCTCGTCGGCTGCCAACAGGACAAGACCCAGGATGGCAAGGCGACAACGACGGCGGCTCCGGCCGCTTCGGGCGCCCAGCCTCAGACGGATGAGCAGAAGGCGCTCTACGCGCTGGGCATGTCCGTGGCCCGGCAGATCTCGGTGTTCGATCTCAGCGCCCAGGACCTGGAGTTCGTGAAGGCCGGTCTCGAGGCGAAGGTGCTCGGGAAGGAGCCGGCGGTCGAGCTCGAGCAGTACGCGCCGAAGCTCAACGAGCTGGCCCGTACCCGCAGCGCGGCTCGCGCCGAGAAGGAGAAGGAGAAGGCGAAGGCCTTCCTCGAGCAGGCGGCGAAGGAGAAGGGCGCGGTCGTCACCGAATCCGGACTGGTCTTCATCTCGCAGCAGGAGGGCACCGGTGAGTCGCCGGTGGCTACCGACCGCGTGACGGTCCACTATCGGGGCACACTCACCGATGGCACCGAATTCGACAGCTCGCACAAGCGCGGGCAGCCCGCGACGTTCCCGCTCAACGGGGTGATCCCCTGCTGGCAGGAAGGCGTGGCGAAGATGAAGAAAGGCGGGAAGGCGAAGCTGGTATGCCCGTCGACCATCGCCTACGGGGACCGTGGCACGCCGAACATCCCGGGCGGCGCGGCCCTCGTGTTCGAAGTCGAGCTCATCGACATCGCCAAGGCCGGTCAGCAGCCGGCGGCGCAGCAGCAGCCGCAGCCGCCGCCCCAGCCGCCGCAGCCGAAAAAGTAGCTGGGGCGGGCGCCTCGAATCAGGCGTGGAGCGAGCCGAGGATGAGCGACAGCGCCTCGGTTCCCGCTTCCTTCGGGAGGTAGTACAGCGGCCCGGAGGCGAGCGTTTCGGTCACGTCGGAGGCGTCCGAGGCGGTGAGCAGCACGATCCGCGGAAGGGGACGGGGCATCCGGGAGATGACCTCGTGCCCGTCCATGCCCGGCATGCTCATGTCCAGCAGGACGATGGGAAAGGACTCGTGTTGCATTCGCTCGAGTGCTTCCGGCCCGCTCGACGCTTCGACGGGTTCGTAGCCCATGTCTTCGAGATGGAAGCGGAGCACCTCGCGCCAGTCGGGATCGTCGTCTACCACGAGGATTCTCGGCGGTTTCTCTCTCTCCATGCCCCTCGCGAACCCACGCCAGAGCGGCTTTTTTC
>JBAWAM010000178.1:0-4052 GCA_049589315.1 Myxococcaceae bacterium | reverse complement strand
GCCCGGCGAAGTCCGCCCACGTCGCCCGCCCGGTCGCGAAAGCAGCCAGGGAGCCGGCCGCTCGCAAGGGCCGCTGACCCGGCCTGCGGATCGCCTCGCCGCTGACGCAGTGCGTGCCCAACCTTCGCGACATGACTGGCACGACTGCGAAGAATGCGGTGGTCTCGAAGGTAATGGGGCTCCTGCGCGAGAACGAGTGGGTCCGGCGAACGTCCAACAAGGTGGCCGATGCGCTGCTCACGTTCGTCGATTCGGCCGAACAGGTCGGGCCGCGTAGGGCGGTGACGAACACCGTCAAGGACACGGTCAAGAAGACCGCCCGGAACACGGTCCGCAAGGTCACCCCCGGAAAGCGCAAGGCCGCTGGGAAGTCAGAGGCCGGCGCGGTCAGGGCCCGTGCGGCGCCCGCCGCCCGCGAGCGCCGGATCCCGAAGGAGATCCGCACGACGGGTGGTCATGGCCTCTCCCGCGAGGTGGTCGAGCGCGCGGTGAAGCACTCGGCGTCGACGCCCGACTTCAAGGTGAAGAAGGGCAAGCGCGGCTAGGGGCAGGACCCGCGCTCGCTGCAGAAGCTCCCGTTGCAGGTCTCGTCGGAGGCGCAGGTGTACGGGGGCGCGACGCAGGGCGCCTTGCACTCGTACTCGCAGGTCTTCTCTGCGTTGCAGATCCACTCGCCGATGCAGCGTACGGGCGCGTACGTCTGCTCGCAGTCGCAGGGGGTTTCGCACGTGCCCCCGAAGTTGGTCGACGGGGAGCAACCGCACACCATCGCCAGCAACACGACTGCCATGAGCCGTTTCATAGGGTCTCGAGATCCTGGAGGAGGCGCGCCACCGCCTCATCGTCGTTGGACGAATAGAATCCCCGGATTTGCAAGTCCCGGTCGACCAGCACGAAGTGGGTGCCGTGGAGGATTCCACCGTTCACGTCGTCCCGTTGTCCGGTTTGCTGCATCGACTGCTTGAAGCCGCTCACCACCGTCTGTTGCATCGCTTGCTGTCGGCCGGTGAGGAAGCTCCAACTGCGAAGGTCGGCGCGGTGGGTTTGAGCGTAGGCGGTGAGGACCTCGGGCGTGTCGTAGTCGGGATCGACCGAGAACGACACCAGGTGGACCGCAGCTCCCAGCTTCTCTGTACGGTGCTGGATGCCCGCCATCTTCCGGGTGAAGGCCGGGCAGACCGTCGGGCAGCGGGTGAAGATGAAGTTGGCTACCCACACCCTGCCGCGGAGCTGCTGCGATCCGAACGGCTGTCCGTCCTGACGGGTGAAGGTGAACTCGGGGAGCGGATAGAGCACCGGCGGCGGCACGCGCGGGCGGGGCGCGAGGACCAAAGCGCCGGCGGCGGCGACCGCGACCAGGGCTGTCAGCCAGACCCACCCGTGGCCTCGACTTCGCCGGGAAGAACCGTCGGAAGGAGAAGCGGAGGTCGACATCGTGAGCGCTCGTACTTCGGGCAGGACGGCGATTCAACCGCTCATCGTGCTCGCCGACGCGCCGGGCGGTCCGGTACGGTGTGGCGGCCATGGGCAACGTCGTGACCATCCGCAGCAGACCCGACGACAGGGCGAAGTCCGCGCGCGTGGGGATGATGGTGTTCCTCGCGACCTGGGCCATGATGTTCGCCGGGCTGCTCTTCGCCTTCGTCTTCGTGCGCATCGACGCGGAGGCCTGGCCCCCACCCGACGCGCCGGCGCTGCCCCGGACGGTGCCGGCGATCTCGAGCCTCGCCCTGCTCGCATCGTGTGGCCTGATCGAGCTCGGGCGGCGAGCCATCAAGCGCAACGGCTCGAAGGTCCTCGCGGCGAGCTGGTATGGCGCGGCGGGGCTGGTGGGCGTGTTCGTGGTGTTGCAGGGCGTGCTCTTCGTGACCTGCCGGTCGGCCGGGTTGAAGGGGGCCTTCGGCGGGCTCTTCCTCATGTACGTGCTGTTCCAGGGGGTCGGTGCGATCGCCGGAATTCCCGGAGTGCTCGTGGTTGCGAACCGCGCCCGCGCCGGACGCTACGGCGCGCTCCAGCACGTCGGCCCGAGCCTGTGGGCGACATATTGGTACGTCGTCGCGGTCGCCTGGCTCCTCATCTATGCGGGCGTGTACTGGGTGTAGATTTGCCGCTGCGCGTCAGGGTTGCTGCGCTTCCGGCAGGACGATATCTAGGCGCGACTATGAAGACGTACCAGCGTCATGAGTCGGGTCGAATGTTCGAGAACTCGTTTCTCGAGGCCGCGTCCCGTGTGCATCCGGCGACGCCGTTCATCTTCTATATCCCCATCGTGGTCGGACTGATGGCGTGGGGCCTCTACACCGGCGTCACCGCCTGGTCGAAGGCCGCGCTCTTGTTTCCGCTCGGTTGGGTGACGTGGCAGTGGATGGAGTACACGATCCACCGCTATTTCTTCCATTGGGAGGGGAACGGGCCCTTCACCCGGCGCGTGCACGAGATCGCCCACGGCTATCACCACAAGTTTCCGGATGACGGGGACCGCCTGGTGATGCCGCTCGGTGCCAGCATTCCGCTCGCCATCCTAATCGCCGGCGGACTCTGGCTGGTCGGGCGCCCGGAGCTGACCCTGCCGTACTTCTGCGGGATCGTGTCCGGATACCTCTGGTACGACTTCCTCCACTACGCGACCCACCACTTCAAGCCGCGGACCGAGTGGGGCAGGGAGCTGCGCTCGCACCACATGGCGCATCACTTCGCCGTGCAGGACAAGAACTTCGGAATCAGTCACCGCTGGATCGACCGCTTGATGGGGTCGATGAAGACGCGCCAGACTGGCGCGGAATGATCGTCCCCACATTGGCGCTCACGGCGAGCCTGCTCGCCGCCACGCCCGTTCCGGCTGATGCGCCCACCGCAGCCGGAGCGGGCTTTCGCGTTCACGCGGCCCGCGAATCCCGGGATGCGAAGGTCCAGGCCCTCACCCGGTACACCGTCGCCGACGCGCCGACCACGCCCTTCGGGTCCTTCGCCGCGTCCGGGCTGACCAGCTTGACCGGCTTGTTCGTCGGCGTGTTCGCCCTGACATCGCTCCCCGACGAAGGGCTCCCCGGCAGCACCTTCTCCTTCCACGCCCGCATGTCGACCGCGCTGCTCCTGCTCAGCGCAGGGCCCAGCGTGGGCGACCTGATGAACCACGACCCCCGCGGCTTCCTGATGGGAGCGCTCGGGCGCACGGCGATCGCCGCGCTGGGCTACGGGGCGTTGGCGTGGGCAGTCTCGAGCGGCGGCTCATCCGGGGCGACGCTGGTGGCGTCGATGGTCCTGGGACTGGGCGGTCTGGGCTGGCTGGGCTGGTCCATCGCAGACCTGGTCCGGAGCTTCTTCGCGCCGCGACGGTGGGTGGACCGGCAGAACCAGGCGCTCACCGCCGGGGCCGTCCCGTCCCGCGCCCCCATCCCCGAGGTCCGGCAGACCGGGGCCCTGCGCCTCTGACCTGCTGGAACGGAGAAGCCCCGCTACCCGGGAGGGCAGCGAGGCTCCGTGGAACCGCTCAGTGGAGAGCGGGATCGGCTACTTCGAGGGTTCGAAGATCGCGTTGAACTCGGTGATCGCCTTGTTCATCTCCTGCTTGATCTCCGCCGTGAGCTCCTTCTTCTCGAGGATCTTCGTGGGGAGCGAGCTGAACTTGGCGTCGACGAACTGGAGGAACTCGCTGGCCCAGCGCTGCACGTCCTTCGCCGGCACCTCGCGCAGCCAGCCGCGGCCCTTCGGGTCGTCCTTGTTGGTGGCGGCGTAGATCTGGAGGACCTGACGCTCCACCGGCATCGGCTGGTACTGGCCCTGCTTGAGCAGCTCGACCAGACGCTCGCCGCGGGCCAGGGTCTCCTGGGTCGCCTTGTCGAGGTCGGAGCCGAACTGGGCGAAGGCGGCGAGCTCGCGGTACTGCGCCAGCTCGAGCTTCATCGAGCCTGCGACCTGCTTCATCGCCTTGATCTGCGCGGCCGAACCGACGCGCGACACCGAGAGGCCGACGTTGATCGCCGGGCGGACGCCGGCGAAGAAGAGGTCCGTCTCGAGGAAGATCTGACCGTCGGTGATGGAGATCACGTTGG
>JBAWAM010000177.1:0-1587 GCA_049589315.1 Myxococcaceae bacterium | reverse complement strand
GCGGACACGCCGACCGAGACGGTCGGGTGGAGGATCTGCGCGTCGTGCTGCAGCGACGCCCGCGCCACCCGCTCGCAGATGCGGCGGCTCACCACCATCGCGCCCTGCAGATCGGTGTGGGGCATGAGCAGCAGCACGCGGTCCGGGCTGTACTGCACGGGGTAGTCGGTGTCGCGGAGAGAGCGACGAATGGACAGCGCCAGCCCCGAGAACAGCTTCTCCCGCAGCCCGTCGCTCAGCGGACCCGCCAGGGGGTCGTAGCCGATCAGCGCCAGGGCCACCGGGAAGTTGTAGCGGCGCGCACGCTTCACCTCGATGAACAGCACCTCCTTGAAGTGCGCGAAGGTGTAGAAGCCGGTGAACGGATCCAGGATGCCGTCGCCGGGGCGCGGCGAGGGGCCTTCTCCCGCTCCGAAGGCGCCTGCTGCTCGCTGGAGGTTCGCGGTCACCTCGCGCAGCTTCACCAGCTCCGGGAGCCGGACCTGGAGATCGCTGGCGGACAGGGGTAGCGGGAGCACAGCGTCCGCCCAGCTCGCCTTCCCGGGGCGCTTCATAGCAGCCAGCACCAGCGCCCCGGGCCGCGCCGCGCGGATCGCCTTCGCCAGCTTCGCGGCTCCGGGGGCGGACGGCCCCACCACCACCACCTGCTCCCGGCGAAGCCCCTCCGGCCCCTCCGCGTCCGAAATCTTGAGTCCCGCCTTCTTCAATCCCTGCGCAATGCGCGTGCGCTCCAGCTTCTTCGTCTCGAACAACGCGACCTGGCTGATCCGCATGGGCGGCACTCTACTGCACGCTCGGGCGAAACCTCAGCGACCGACCGCTCTCGCCTTGCTTTTCGGGGCTCCCTGGGCCATATCCGCCGCCCCAGATCAGCTGCTGCGGAAGGAGGTGAGATCCATGGCCGGTATTCGAGTCAAAGATGGCGAGTCCATCGAGAGTGCTCTCAAGCGCTTCAAGAAGGCCACCGAGAAGGCAGGTATCCTCTCCGAGATCCGCAAGCGCGAACATTACGAGAAGCCCTCGGTCAAGAAGAAGAAGAAGTCCATCGCCGCCAAGAAGCGGGCGGTGAAGAAGCTGCGCAAGGCGTACTAAAGACGCCTGAACCGAGGCGCCGGGGGTCGAAAGGCCTCCGGCGTCGCTCTTTGGAGGGAATTCTATGGCTACGCTCAGGGAACGCCTCGACGCGGACTTGAAGGACGCCATGCGCAGCAAGGACGAGCTGTCGACCAGCGTCCTGCGCATGCTGAAGAGCGCAATCAAGTACAAGGAAGTCGAGCCCGGCGCGACGGGGCCGCTCGAAGACGCGGGCATCGTCGCGGTCATCGGGAGCTTGATCAAGCAGCGCCGCGATTCGGTCGAGCAGTACAAGGCGGCCAACCGCGCCGACCTGGCGGAGAAGGAGGAGAAGGAGGTCGCCATCCTCCAGAAATACCTCCCCGAACAGCTCACCCCCGAGCAGCTCCAGGCAGAGGTCGCCAGGGCGATCGCCGAATCGGGAGCGAAGAGCCCGAAGGACATGGGCCAGGTGATGAAGGTCCTCGTCCCCCGCGTGCAGGGCAAGGCCGAAGGCAAGGTCATCTCCGAAGA
>JBAWAM010000176.1:0-7056 GCA_049589315.1 Myxococcaceae bacterium | reverse complement strand
AAGCGCGACTCTGCCGGCGTCGCCAGTGACTGCTCGAAGCGCTGGATGTGCTTGATCATCCCGGCCACGTCATCGGCCAGCTCGGCCAGCCCGCGCGCCCGATACTTCGAAACCGCGGTGTGCACCGACTCCAGCCAGGCCAGGGCGATCTTCGGCAGCTCCACCATCCGGACCATGGTGGTGGCCGGCGCGGGATCCACCACGATCCGCTTGAACCGCTCCTGCACGATCGCATCTGTGAGGGTGGAGAGCGCGGCGAGCTCGTCGATCGCCGGCGGCGCCGAGTCGAGGAGGTTCTTCAGGAGCTCGCGGTCGTACGCCGCGTCCGCGCCCTTCACCGACTCGAAGCCGCGGTCGGCCTTGTCCTTCCACCGCTTGCGCAGGCTGTTGAACCAACCGACGACGTCGAGCTCGCGCGCATAGAGGCCCTTGGTCCCCTTCACCTGCGTCTCGGTGTCCGTCAGGCGGCTCTGCAGCACGTCGGAGAGCGAGTGCGCCGGGTCCGTCGAGATGAGGAGCACGGGCCCCTCTTTCTCCGTCAGCGTCACCGCAGCGGCCGCGGCACAGGAGCTCTTACCCACGCCTCCCTGCCCGACGAAGAAGATCAGCCGGGTCGGCGGGATTGGCGGCGCGGCGATGGGGGGCATCGACGGTGCGCGGACCAGCGCGGGCGGTCCTTCGGCGGCGGAGAACTCCAGCGCCTTCGTCTCCTTCCCGCTCGCCCACTCATTCGCGAAGGTCTTCAGCGCGTCGAGCCCGCGCGGCGCGGTCTCCCGCTTTCCGATGAGGTGGATGGGAACGTTCTTGTCCAGCGAGGCCAGCTTGCGCACGTGCGGCGCCTGCAGCCCGCGGCGCCCCTGGCACGCAGCGCAGCCGACCTTGTCCTCGACCTGGTTGATCAGGAATTCGACCACCGGCAGGCCGCGGTCGTTCAGGCGCGCGAAGTAGGCCCTCGTCTGCGCTTCGGGCACGGGCTCCGGGAGGGCCACGAGGTGGAACGCGGTCCGGGTCGCGTCCTTCAGCAGCGCCGCGACGCGCTCCGCCTTCGCCTGGACGTCGTCCAGGAACGAGGACTTGTCCGCGGCCGGAGCCGCCGCCTTCTTGCCCTTCGCCGCGGGCTTCTCCGCCTTCCCCGAACGGACGATTCCGAGGAACTTCCGCAGCGCCGCGGGTTGATCCACCAGGCGGAGGGTGTGACTGGTCGGGGCGGTGTCGACGACGACCCGGTCATAGCTCTTGTCTTCGATCTGCTCGAGCAACGAGAACAGGAACACCAGGTCCTCGAGCCCGGGGAGCGTCGTCGACAGGATCTTCTGGAGCTCGTCCTCGGTGAGGAACGCGCCCTTCACCGCGGCCGCGCGCAGCGCCGGCTCGTACTGTTCCAGAAACGGGGCCATGGTCGCGGCGGCGTCGTACTCCGCCGCAAAGACGCCGGCGGTTCCCTTCCCGGCCACCAGCTTCGTGGCCTTCCCCGATACCTTCTTCTTCAGCAGATCCGTAAGCGAGCCGGAGGCATCCGAGGAGACCAGGAGAATCTTCTCCTTCGGGTACTTCTCCGCGAGGGTCAGGGCATATGCGGTCGCCAGCGTGGTCTTGCCGACGCCGCCCTTCCCGGCGAAGAAGTGGAGTACGCGTCCGTCGCTCATAGTGCCTCTTACCTTCTGAAGATCCGCTGTTGCGGCAACGCGCCCGTCCGCGCCCACCCTGGAGTCCGGAAAGGTGTTGCGCTGCGCCCCGGACCACGACACACAGATGCCGTAGTTTCCTCTTTCAAGGCTGCAAAAGTCAAGCATTGACGAGGGTTTCGGCGATCGGAACGCTTACCTGGCGTGCAGATCCGGGCCGGGTCCGGGCCCTGCGCTCGCCGGGCCCTTCCGGGGTGGAAGCTCCCCCCGGGCCTCGGCCGCATAGCGGTTGAGCTTGTTGTACAGGGTCTTCTCACTTACCCCCAGCATCTCTGCCGTCCGCGCCTTGTTGCCGCCGTTCCGGTCGAGGCTGCCGAGGATGTACTCCTTCTCCACCAGGTCGAGCGTCAGCCCGAAGGGCAGCTTGAAGCTCGCCCGCTCGGGGGTCCTGCCGACCATGTCGGGTGGCAGGTGCTCGCGCAGGAGCAGCTCGCCGTCGCAGAGGATCACCGCGCGTTCGACCGCGTTGCGCAGCTCACGGATGTTCCCCGGCCAGTCATGGTTCTTCAGCATCTCCAGCGCCTCGGGGTGCACCCCGGTCACCCGCTTGCCAGAGTCGCGGTTGTACTTGTCCACGAAGTACTGGACCAGCAGCGGCACGTCCTCCCGGCGATCGCGCAGCGGGGGCAGCGCAATCTGGAACACGTTCAGGCGGAAGAAGAGATCCTCACGGAAGCTCGCCTTCTTGATCTCCGCCTTGAGGTCCCGGTTGGTGGCGCAGACCACCCGGACGTCGACCTCGATCTCGACCTTTCCGCCGAGCCGCCGCAGCCTGCCCTCCTCCAGCACGCGCAGCAGCTTGGCCTGCAGCTCGACCGGGATCTCCCCCACCTCGTCGAGGAACAGCGTCCCGCCGTGCGCGAGCTCGAACACCCCCACCCGTCGCTGGTCCGCGCCGGTGAACGCCCCGCGCTCGTGGCCGAAGATCTCCGACTCCATCAGGGTCGCGGGGATCGACGCGCAGTTGATCGCCACGAACGCCTTCTCCCGCCTCAGCGAGAGGTTGTGGATGGAGCGGGCCACCACTTCCTTGCCGGTGCCCGACTCCCCCGCGATGGCCACCGCGGCCTTCGAGGGCGCCACCCGCTCGATGAGCTCCAGCACCCGCCGCATGGGCATGGACTGCCCGATGAAGTCCGTCCCGCCGAGCTGCTTGAGCCTGCGACGCAGTCCCTGTACCTCCCGCTCGGTCTCCCGCCGCTCGAGCGCCCGCGCGATGGATACCTTCACCCGGGCAGTGTCGATGGGCTTCTCGATGAAGTCATACGCGCCCTCGCGGGTGGCCTCCACCGCGGTGTCGATGGTCGCCCGTCCCGTGAGGAAGATGACCGGGCAGTCCGGCAGCTCCTCGCGGAGCGCCTTCAGCAGCCAGATCCCGCTGGTCTCCGGCATGACCACGTCGGAGAGGACCAGGTCCGGGCGGAACTCCAGCGCCTTCTTCAGCGCTTCGTGGCCGTCGGTCGCAGTCTCGACCTTGTGGCCCCACGCGGACAGGATCTCGGCGAGCGCCTCGAGCGTCGCCACCTCGTCATCGACAGCAAGGATTCGAGCGGCAGCCAACGGGATCACCCTTCTTGTTCGAGCGGCATGGACATCACGAACTCTGACCCGGTCCGACGGACCTCCGCGCCAAGCCGGGCGCACAGCAAGTCGAGCGCGGACGCGCCATACGCGAACGGCTCCGACGGGTCCGCGAGGGAATCCCGGACCCGGAGCACGGCCGACGCCCCGTCGCGCTGCAGGGTCACGTCGACCTCGCCCTCCTGGCCTGCGCGGAGGATGGCCCGGAAGAGGATCTGCATGGCGGCGACGCGCACCGCGCCCACGTCGGTGGAGGCCACGCGGAGATCCGGCTCGACGAGCTGGCGGACGCGGACCATCGAGCGGCGGCACTCGTGGCCCAGCACCTTCAGGGCGCGAAGCGTCGCGTCGGACAGGTCGACCTGGCCCTGGCTCGTGTCCGACCGGGGCGAGATGAACTCCAGGTATTCGCGCAGGATGGCGTCGATGCGGTGGATCTGCTCACGCATCACCCTGAAGTTCTTCTCCTGGGCAGGGGGAAGCTCGCCGAGCTCCCGCCGCACCCTCTCCGTCAGGACGTCCAGGTTGATCGACAGCGCGTTCAGGGGATTGCGCACGTCGTGCAGCATGCTGTCCACAAGCCGCATGGTCGTGACGTTCTGAGCCGCATCCACCAGCAGGTCAGGGTGCGCGACCTCGGGCCGCGATTTGCCCGCAGCAATTGAGTGTCCCAAGCGTGGCTCCTTTCGACCCCCCAACCTGCGAAGTGGTCTACACAGGGGCAACGGTATGCCCTAGGACCGAAGCAGCAATGAACCCGGCAACGTCGACTGGACGGCGTTCACTCTGCGGGGTGCCCAACCCCCGACCACCACACGCGGCTCTGGAACGTCCGGATGCGGCCAAACCGGTAAGAGCGAAACCGTAGACTTTTCAGGCCCCGGCCTTGCGCACGGCCTCAGCCCGCAACGCCTCGTCGGCCGCCGCCTGGGCCGCCTCCCCCAGCGCGACCAGCTCTATCCCCAGCTTCGAGGCGACCTCGAAGATCCGGTGGTCCCGGTAGAACTCGCCGAAGACGATCCGGGTGATCCCCGCGTTGGCGATGAGCTTGAAGCAGGGCCAGCAGGGGCTGGCGGTGGTGTAGATGGTCGCGCCGTCGATGCCCACGCCCGTCCGGGCGGCCTGGATGATCGCGTTGGCCTCCGCGTGGACGGTGGCGACGCAGTGACCGTTCTCCATCATGTGGCCTTCGTCGTCGCAGTGGGGCATGCCCCGGATCGACCCGTTGTAGCCGGTGGACAGGATGATCCGGTCGCGTACGAGCAGCGCGCCCACATGCTTGCGATCGCACGTCGCGCGCGACGCCACCTGGACGGCGATGTCCATGAAGTACTGATCCCACGAGTTGCGCTGCCGGGCCATGTGTCCTCCGTCCGCGAGTTCTCCAATGTGGAACCGCCGGTGTCAACGCGGCGAAAGAAGTTCCCATGGGGGGGCGCGCCGGGGAGCAGTCGGGCACGTCCTGTGGACCGCGTGACGCACGCCCTCTGGCACCGCGCGTGCTTTCGGCGAGTCGGGCCGGAGGGCGCTCGGATGGTCAGACGGACGTGGAGTCGAGTCGCCGGGTGGGCCGTGGCGATCGGCCTGACCACCGCCGCCAGCGTGGGCATCGTCGTGACGTCCTGGCACACGGGCCCTTCGAGCGAGGTGGACGGCCCCACCCTCGAACGCACCCGGGGCACCCTCCAGCGGATCGACGCCCGGGCGCGGATGCTGACCATCGAGTCCGAGAACGCCCTCCTCGACGTCCGACTCGACGACGCGACGACGATCTTCGTCGAAGGGCGCTCAGTGGGGATGGGAGAGCTGCGGATCGGCGACAAGGTCTGCGCCACGTGGGAGCCCGGCCCGGTCCCCACGGCACAGTGGGTCGAACCCTGCGCGGATTAGCGGGCGGCGGTCCGCCGGTCCGGCGCGGAGCCGTCCAGCAGGTGCGCGAAGCCCTTCTGCGCGAGGAACTCCCGGACCTTCGTCGCAGGCGCGGCGAAGGTCTCCCCGGGCATCGGCACATCGAAGCTGAACTGCTCCTCCTGGACCGCGAACCCGACCTTGGCGGTGCGGTAGCCTTCGACGATCGCGACGAGTCGCCCGGTCTCCAGCGAGTAGATGCCGCCGCCGGAGGCGCCGTAGCCGATGGCGGCGTCGGTCTTCAGCATCTTCGCCGCGCCGCTCCGCGCGTCCCATTCGACCGCGGAGATGAGCCCGCCGGAGAGCGAGATCGTCCGGCCGAACGGCGCCGCCGCGACCACGACCGAGTCTCCGGGGACGAGCTCGGACGGCTCGGCGATCTCCGCCGGCTCCAGCCGCACGCCGAGCACCCGCACCAGCGCGAGGTCCATCTCCGGGACCTTGCCGATCGCCACGGGGGAGCCAAAGACCTCGATCGGCTCCGCCGCCGCGGCCTCCCACGGACGGTCGACGATGACGCGCAGCTCGGGGTTCTGCAGCCCGGTCGTGTCGAGCGCGTGGGCGTTGGTGATGACGTAGCTGGCGACGCCTCCCGGGGTCATCTCCGTCCCCACCACCACCCCGGACGCCGTCTTGCGCGCCTCCTTGCCCTCGGTGAGGACCAGCCGGACGTTGTGGCTGAGGATCTGCTTCATCCGGTCCCGCCGACCCACCGGTTGCGTCGGCCCCTCCCTGCTCGTCGACCCCGACAGGGTCATGGGCGCGGCGCATGCGCAAAGGGAAGCAGCGATGAGGCAGACGAGGTTGCGGGTCATCTGAACTCCTTGGAAGGATTGGGCGAAGAAGCAGAAGGGGCGGATTTTCGCCGCGGTGCGTCTTCGGTCGCACGCGGCGGTCCCACTGGCGCCCCGTCGCTGCCTCGCACAGCAGGCGGCCGCATCGCGCTCGGCCCGGAACGTCCACAATCTACAGCTGCGATCGTGCGATCCCGAGGAGAGAAGCCATGCGGATATCCGATGACAAGCTGCGCGGAAAGACCGTGATCGAGGCGGGCGGACAGGCTCTGGGCCAGGTGGAGGCGCTCATCCTGGAGACCGACAGATGGTCGGTGGAGGGGCTGGAGATCCGCCCCCGAAGAGAGGTCGCCTCCCAGCTCGGCTCGGCGCGTCGACTGGGGCGACCCAACAATGCGGAGATCCCCATCCGCACGGTGAAGTCGGTGGGAGACGCCATCCTCCTCAGCCTGAGCCTCGATGAGCTGGGCGCGTTGCTGACGGGCGCGGCGAGGGAAGGTGCTCCGCTCTATTGAACGACCCGGGGGACGGCGGCCAGGCGGACGGCCGGAAGCGCGCCCGGGGATTCCGGGTCACGCGCGCGCAAGCAATCGTTGGGGCGCCATGCGTTCGACCCTCCACGTCCTCTCTCGCGTCCGGGCGCGCCCCGGGATGCGCGACCGCCTCCTGCCGATCATGGTCGGCCTGCTCGAGCCGACCCGCCGCGAGCAGGGCTGCCTCCGCTACGACCTGATGCAGAGCCGCACCGACCCGGAAGCCTTCGTGTTCATCGAGGAGTGGGAGGACGAGGCGGCGCTGCAGTCGCACCTGAGCGAACCGGACGTCCAGAGGGCCTTCCGCGACGTGCAGCCCTTCGTGACCGAACCGCCCGCGCTCACCCGTTACCAGGCGGTGGGGCCCGAGTCCTTCGAGCATGCCGCGTCCATCGGTCCGGCCCCACACTGACCGAGCACCGACCGATCTACTGACCAGCGATCGCGTTGATCAACCCGAGATCCTCGAGTCGTTCGAGCGCGGCCAGCGCGTCGGTTCGTGTCTTCCCGCACGGCTCGAGCGCTTCGACGATCTGCTGGAGATTGAGCGCCGCC
>JBAWAM010000175.1:0-9177 GCA_049589315.1 Myxococcaceae bacterium | reverse complement strand
ACGTGGCAGTACATGATGTATTTCGGCGGTGAGGAGTTCTTTGCGACTGCCGCGGAGGTCAATCCGCCGGCCGGGCGCTATACCGCCCAGATCCGCGTCGCCGACACCCGGGGTGATTTCGGATACTGCTCGAAGGAGTTCGTCGTCGGCGCGGCGCCCACCCTCGGCCCCGTTCAGGTGGCGATCAGCGGCCTGACGGTCACGGTGTCGGGCACGGCCGCCGACCCGGACAACGATCTGACGACGGTGGAACTCCAGTACGACGAAGAGTTCGGTCCGTGGGTCGCCGCCAACGGCACAACCTCCTGGAGCCACGGCAACGGCATCCTCGGCGCTGGGCAGCACCGCGTGCGAGTGCGCGCCAGGGACGCCGCCGGCCTGACCAGCGCGACGTCGGAGTGGCGCTCGTTCTCCTTGAGCAGCGCCAGTTGCGTGACGGCGGCGAACACGGCGCACGCCTCGGCAGGCCGAGCGACGCGGAAGTACAGCGTGCTGTACTACGCCAACGGCTCGAACGACTACCTGGGCACGGGTACGACCACCACCTCACTCCTCCAGCAGGGGACGAACAGCTGGAAGAAGGTCACCAACTGCCCGTAGTCCGCGTCCGCGCTTGATCGATTCGGCCGGGGTCCGCGAGGGCTCCGGCCGTTTTCGTGGTGTGCCCAGCATGGGCGTGGTGAGGAGGTGCAAGTCCTCCAGGGGAGCTGGAGGACTGCGGTACCTGCGGCGGAGCCGCCATCTTCGACGAGCTGAACGCGGCCTGCGAAGCAGGGCGGCACGCGCGCGGCTACGTGTTCTTCCACATGCAGGATACGGAGAGCGCGGTGGATGGTGGTGGGTGGGAAGCGCCGCAGATTCACCCGTGCCCAGTGATCCGCTGGCTGCGTCGATGCACGCGGCTTCTTCGCCGCCGCAATGGCTGACTTCTGCCGCGCGTCTCGACTGACGAGCCGACCTCCTACTCGCCGCCAGCGCGAAGAGGAGGAATGCACAAGGGCGATCCGGGAATGGCCGGCGCCCGGTCGAGAGCGATCAGGACTCGGCGCACGTCCCCCGTATTCCTACCGACCACGACAAAGTCCCAGGCGCCGTCCGGTTCGCGCCGCCGCGCCTGGACACAGGCAGCGTCTTTCGTCTCCAACCGGTGAAGGAGGGTTCGGGACCATGCGGGAACGGGAGCAGAACCTTCCTTCAGGCCGGCTTGCGTGAGCAGGAACCAGCGTGGAAGCGAACTCCTCCGGGATGCGGCGTCGAGGAACCCCGCGGAATCCGCGGGAAACGCGCTCCTGTCAATCCCGGGAAACAGTCCGTTGACGAAGCGGATCAACCGCCTGTTCTCTCCGTACACCAGCGCCAGGCGTGCATGGTGATCAGCGCGGTCCGGGATCAAGCCCGCCTGCGCGCGAAGCGCGTCCTCGAGGAAGGCTTTGGCGAAAGCTCCCGGCGTGTCGAGGTGGCGTTTCGCGATGGGCGCCAGCGCACGCGACAGGCTGTCGATCGCGTCCGGCCACTCGTCGTCGGTTTCCCAGCCGTAGAAATTCGAATCGGGATCGAAGGCAGCGGGGAATTCCTGACGCATGAAGAGGATGTTGCCGAGTGCCGTCTGGGTCGCCTCCTCGAGGATGTTGGGATGGAAGCGGTTGGGCAGGCCTCCGGAGGCGAGCACCCGTTTCGAGAAATGACGACGGGTTTCTGGCGGGAGCAGGCTCGCCAGGTAGTGGCCCAATTCGTGGACCACGACACCCATGGTTTCCTGGAGCTGCACCTCGTCCTTCGCCATCGATGCAGGAAGCGGGACCACCATGTGGGACCCCATGCAGGTGGCGTTGGAGGCGCCCTCGGGCGCCCACAGGAATTCCACCGTCAGCACGGGAGCCGTTGCCGACTCGACGCCATAGAAGCGAGCCATCCGAGAGAGAAAGCCCGCGAGGCGGGTCTCGCTTGCCCACTTCTCGGAGCGCTCGCGTGCGGGTCCCAGATGCGCCTCCCGGGCGAGCAGCTGCACGACCTGCGGTCGGAGGAGGTCGAAGGTCCGCTGGACGATGCGCTCCTCATCGGCGGAGAGCCCGAGCTTCGCCGATGCGGCGTGAACGTCCGGAGCGCTCAGGAAGGCCACGGCGAACGCTTTCGAGCGACTCGTCGCCGGGGGAAGAAGTCCGTCTTCGGCGTCGAACTCAGCTTCCGAGGCGTGTTTCTTCCGGACTCCCGCATAGGCCCGGAGGAGATCCCTGGATGGGCCATCGAGCGGAAACTGTTTTTCCCACGCCTCCCGGTATTTCGACGAGGCGTGGCGCGGGGTCCACTCCGATACCCGATCGACAATCCAGAAGGTCGACGCCTGCGTGGACGCACGGAAGGTGATCTCCACCGACTCCGGCGGAGAGGCGGACAAGGCCAACGCGGCCAGAGCGATAAAGACCATCCGCCCATCCTATTTGGCCTCCTACTGGGGCGCGATGCCGTACGGGATGCCGGAAAAGCTTGAGACGCTGGGCGGCGTGCATGGTCGTCGTGCACCGAGCCGCGGGCGAGCGTCGCAGATCAACTGCATCTGGCTTTCGGCCTGCTGTCGTTGACACCCGCATTCCAGCGTTCTAGATGCCGGCCGTGCTGTTCCTGGTGCTCCAGTGGGCCCGCTTCCCGCTCGGGCAGCCCTCATTCCCTTCGAAAACTCCGCCAGGAGACCCGTACGATGCGCCACCCGAGCTCGCTGAGTGACGAACGGCTGTTCACCCTGTCCGCCGCGCTTCTGATCGTCCTTCTATCCGGGTGCGGCAACACCGAGGCGCCCGACACCTGGACCTGCGGTCCTTCGAACTGCGTCGGATGTTGCGACGCATCGGGACAGTGCGTCCGAGGGGCCGACGCTGTGGCATGTGGCACCGGTGGTCAGGCCTGCGCCGCGTGCGCCCCGGGCGAGAGCTGTGATCCCGCAGATGGCGTCTGCAAGACCACCGTCGCATGCAACCCGGAGACGGACGCAGAGCTTTGCGCGGCGAAAGCAGTGGCCTGTGGGCAGATCCAGACCACTGATCGCTGTGGGCAGCCTCGGCTCGTCGCCTCGTGCGGATCGTGTCCGGACTCCGAGAGGTGTAACGGGGAGGGCCTGTGCACCTGCGTCCCGGAGTCCAACGCCGAGCTGTGCGCGGCCAATCTGAAGACCTGCGGCACCCTGACGGCCATCGACCGCTGCGGAAACTCCCGCACGATCGTCAGCTGTGGGAGCTGCACCTCGCCTGAGGCGTGCAACAGCGCGGGGCAGTGCGAGTGCCCGGGAGAGTCCGACGCGCAGGTCTGTGCACGGAAGGGGCGCTCCTGCGGCAGCCTCACCACCACGGACCTGTGCGGCAGGCCGCGCACCGTCGCAAACTGTGGCACCTGCGCCGGCATCAACACCTGCACCGATGGCGTGTGCTCCTGCCCCGGAGAGACCAACCCCGCGTTCTGCGCGCGGCTCGGCGCCGAATGCGGCACGCTGTCGGGCACCGACCTCTGCGGAAACACCCGGAACGTGAGCAGCTGCGGCGCATGCCTTGCTCCGGACACCTGCGGCGGAGGGGGCGTGTCCAACACCTGCGGCTGCACGCCGGAGTCCGACGCTCAGTTCTGCGCCAGGCTCGGGAAGGACTGCGGACCGGTGACGGGCGCCGATAACTGCGGCGCATCGCGGACGGTCGAGTGCGGATCGTGCGCCCTGCCGGAGACCTGTGGCGGTGGAGGCGTGACGAACGTGTGTGGCTGCACGTCAGAATCCGACGCGGCGTTCTGTGCCGGGCTCGGGGCGACCTGTGGCACGGCCAGCGGGACGGACACCTGCGGCCGCCAGCGGTCGGTGAGCTGTGGGACGTGCACCGCCCCCGAAACCTGCGGCGGCGGGGGCACTCCCAACGTCTGCGGCTGCACCGCTCAGACGGATGCCGAGCTCTGCGCGGGCGCGAACAACGTGTGCGGCGCGATGACGGTCACCGACCGCTGCGGCGCTTCGAGATCGATCGCGAGCTGCGGCAGCTGCCCGAGCGCCACCCGCTGCAAGACCTCGCAGACCAATCGCACCTGCGTGTCCTTCACCTGTCCGGCCAACCAGCTGGCCTGCGGAAACGCTTGCGCGCCGTGTCCGACGGACGGCGTGACCAGCACGGCGTGCGGCGCGAACGATGCGTGCGTCGCCACCTCGTGCGCCCAGGACCACGCGCTCGTCGACGGCGCCTGCGTCCCGGTCACGTGCCCCGACGGCGAGCGCTCCTGCGGAGGCGTGTGCCGAACCTGCCCGACCGCGAACGTGCGCACCACGACCTGCTCTGGCCCTGTCTGCATTGCCGCGAGCTGTGAAGACGGGTCCGCGCTCGCGGGGGGCGCCTGCACGCCGATGAGCTGCTCGTCGGGTCAGCTCTACTGCTCGACGGCCTGCGCTCGATGCCCGGAGACGGGCGCCACCACGTACGCCTGCAGCGGATCCTCCTGCGTCGCGCAGACCTGCGCGAGCGGGTACTCCCTCAGCCAGGGCCGCTGCATCGACAGCGATTGGGCGATTGAAGTCATCGAATCCAGCGCCGACGGCCTCTATTATGACGAGCAGCCCCGCAGCGCGGCGATCACCCTGGACCCGTCGGGCAACGTCCATGTCGCCTACGTCGACCCGCCCAACATCGTCGTGGCCCGCCGCACCACCAGCGGTTGGAACAAGACCTCCGTGGCCCTGGGCCAGCCCGGGCTGACGGCGGTCACTGCGCTCGCCGTCGACGCCGCGGGCAATGCGCACGTGGTCTACTACACGTTCAAGCTCATCAATACGCACACGAGCACCTACGCGTACCGGTACGCGAGGATCTCGCCGGCGGGTGGGACTTCGCTGACCACCAACATCGGCGACGTCATCTATTACAACGGCGGAAACCTGCAGGAAGAGGATGGGGTCGCACTGGCGGTGGACTCGGCGGGCGACGCGCACCTTGCCTTCAACTGGTATCAATCCGGGAACAACCGCCTGCGCTACATGCGGACGTACCAGGGAGCGTGGCTCGCGCCGATCGACGCGGCGGTCGTGACGATGTCGTACCCCGCGATCGCGGTGGACGCGGCAGACGTGGTGCACGTCGCCGGGGTGAACGGGCAGGGCCTCAACTACACCAGGGGCGTCTACAGCGTGTTCGCGACCCCGGTGACGGTGACTCTGTCGGGCGCCAGTATCCGCGAGACGCAGATCGTCGCGTCGGGAGCCGGCGTGAGCATCTGGGCGCGCGGGGGACGCAACTACTACCGCTCCGACGTGACTGGCTCGTCGCTCTCGGCGCCCCAGGTCTGGGGAAACCTCACGGGTACTCCCAATTACGTCAGCGGCGCTGCGAACGCGACCCGGTTCACGATGCTCGAGCAGAGCAGTTCCGGCTCACCTCCCACGGCCCACAGCGGTTCGACCAGCGGCCCCACGCTCACCGAGATCACGAACCTGAGAATGGTGAACCTCGAGCACGCGGCGGTGCTCGACGCCAACGGGACCTTCCACGGGCTCTCGTGGAGTGGCGACGAGTTGTCGTACGTGCGAGGCCACTGATGGGGCGATTGCGTCACCGCACCTTGCTCAGCGGGTTGCTTTGGCTCCTCGTCGGGGTTGTGCCGCAGCGGCGCGAGCGCAGCTGCGGGTGAGGCGAGGCGCGGGGGCTGGGATACGGCGCGCGGGAGGACGGAGGCGAACGCCTGCTTCTCCTTCACGTTGCCTCCGGTAACCGTTATCCCCGGCGCTGTTTCGGGCTCCGGAGGAGGTGGCGAAGGGAAGATCACCGCCAGGAACGATCGACGCGTCTCTGCGCTCGCCTGGCCGAAGCTGCGTCGAGTGCCCGCGTCGGATGCGCTACAAGTCGCGACGCAGGAGGACCGATCGTGATCGTAGAGAGCATTCTCGCGCTGCTCGCCGCAGCCGGCCTGTATCTCGGCTGGCGAGACTCGTACCGCGTTCATCTGGACGTGACCGGAGACTCGGTCTCCCCGGTAACCGGGCGGCTGTGAGCGGTTCGAAAGCGCCAGGAAGGTGTCGCGCGGCGCGAGGACCGTCTGCTGGACCGCGGAGGGGCCTGCGAACGCAGTATGAGCAGCCAGGTGAGCTCCTCGACAATCGATTCGGACGCGCAGAAGTTGTGCGGGCTGGATCAGAAATCGGCCGGGGAACGCCGCTCGAACGCGGGCGCCGCGCGAAAACGACCTCACGCCCGCGAAGCGGAACCTCGAATCAAGCCTGGCCCAACGTGCTGACGGGCGAACCGCCGGGCTCACCTACGGGTTGGCCAGGCCGAAGGACGAACTCCCGACGACCCAGTTCCGCCCTCGACCCAAAAGGTCATGAAAAGGTCATGCCTTCCCCGGCAACCCTCCGGCTAAGACGCGGGGTCTCCAACCCGGTTGAAAGGAGCCTGTCCATGCGCGACGTCAGAGGTCTCTTGCTGGTCCTGGTATGCGTGTTCCTGAGCGCCTGTCACGAGGAGGTGCTCATCGATCCAGCCCTGCTGCCGTCCTCCGAGAGGGGCGCCCTGACGCAGGGACGCTACTTCGTCGCCGGTGGGGGCACGATCGATGAGGTGGTGCGTCAAGAGGACGGCACCGCCACGCTGGGGCGGGTCCACGAGGAGGCGGGCTGTGTCTTCAGCGGATTGACCGCGCATCGCCAGTACCTCTATGGCGCCTGCACCACGTTCGTACCGGTGCCGGTGCCCGGCGGACCGCCGACGCTCTTCCCGGTCGGCGCCGTGCTGGTCCGCGTGGACCTGGACCGGCCGGAGGGAGATGCCCGTCGGGTCATGCGGGCGCCGCTGAGGGGGCCGTCGCTGTTCCCCAACGGCATGGCCACCGACGCGCGCGGACGCATCTACATCGCCAACAGCTACAGCTTCGTCGCTGGCGCGTTCGGGCAACCTGCCTCGGCCGCGCTGCTCCGCGTGGACGTGAACGACGAGGCGGCCTTCACCATCGCGCAATCCGACCTCCTCTCCGCGACAGAAGGCTTCCCGGTCCCCAATGGAGTGCAGATCGAGGGGAGCACGCTGTATCTGAGCAGCTTGAACCGGCTGTATCGCGGCACACTCACCAGGGCGGGGGCGTTGCAGGGCCTGACGGTGGTCCACGAGGCGGACCCGTCGAGCGCCTTCGATGACTTCGCCGTGCTTCCCGGCCACAAGATCCTCCTCACGGAGCTGACGAACCCGTTCCCTGCCGTCGCCCAGCTCGTCTATCCAGGCGTGTCGTTCCCCGAAGAGCCTCTGTCCCGGCTCGCGCTCGTGGAGCTCCGCGGCTCCGGGTCGAAGCTGCTTCACGAGCACCGCTTCACGGGCGGCGTGCGACCGAGCAGCGTGACCGTCGTGCCCGAAGGCCACGACGCGCCGCCGGCTCTGTACGTCACCGACTACTTCCGGGGCGGGGTGCATCGGCTCTCGCTCGGGCGACCGTAGTCCGTCGTCTACGTCGGGGTCTTGCTGGACGCGGTCGCCCGGATGCAGCTGGAGATCCGCGAGACGCTGGAGAGGCTCCCCGAGCGGCAACGCAAGTTCATCTCACCGACGGCATCTTCAGCATGGAGGGAGACGTCGCTCCGATGGACGTCAACGCCGCGTTGGCGGGGCTGCTGGCCGCGCTCGACCTCCTCGAGACGGAGCCGGCGATCCAGGACAGGCTGCGCCACAATGTGATCGGGAGACCACGTTCCAGTTCGCCAGGCGTCTGCATGAGGAGGGCGTCTACGTGAACCCCGTCTGTTTCCCTGCGGTTCCCCGAAGTGCCCCGCGCCTGAGAATCAACGCCAGCGCGGCTCAGGAGCGGGCCGACCTCGACCACACGCTGGGCAGCATCGAGCGGGTCTCCCGCGGCCTCGGACTCAGGCGAGAGGCACGCCGCGCCTGAGTGCCTGGTCCCCGCGCCGCTCGACGTGCGGCGCGGTCAGCCGCGTCCAACGGCTTGGCCTCCCCGCCTTCGGCACGGCGACTCCTGGCTACAGGCTTTCCACGACTCGGAACTCGACCTCGATCGGATCATCCGTGGTTGCGAACTTCAGCGTGTCGCACAACGCGCCCTGGAACTTGACGTACCCGGCGTCGTAGCGCCACGTGTCGGGCCCTCTCGGCCGGGTCGTCCCACCGACCTTGACCGTCAAGTACGCCGGATCAGTTGGCTGCGTCTCCAGTTGGTAGAGACAGGGATCCTGGTCGAAGATCCCGGAGATGTCCTCGAGCGCCTTCGCGAGCTCGTCGCCATTGGCGGCCTGGTAGAACTTCTGCGCGCAGAGCTTCGTCGCCAGGCTGCAGGCGCCAGGCGTTCCGCCGCACTCTGCATCGGTCCCATTCGGGCAGGCCCGTGCGAAACCTCCTGCCTCCGCCATCGCGTTCAGTGCCGCAGGACCATCTCCCGCCGCCGTCTCCGCCCCGAACCCGATGACGATGGTCTTGATGCCGGAAGCCTTGAGATTGGCGACCTGGGCCACGCTGTTCTGATCATCGAGGCAGCTCTGCCGGTCGAAGAAGTTGCAGGAGCTTGCACCCGCGAGCGTGCATCGGCAGGCAGTCGGGTCCACCTTGTACGAGATGGGGTGGTTGGCGTTGCAGTTGGGCAGACCATCGGTCAGCAACACGATGAAGTTCTGCCGGGTCGCGTCGAGCAATGGAGGGTATTGAGAGATGCCCTGCAGGGTATTTCCCGTAGGCGTCCCACCCGACGGATCGATCCCATTGATCTGGTCCCGGATCTTATCCGCAGCCGCCTGGAGCTCGGAGTCCACGTCTTGCGATGCGGGGATGTGAACCGCGATGTCCCCCAGGGTCGAATGCGCGCACACGCTGTCCCTGGGATAGAGCAACGCCCCCATCCGACCGAGATTGCCATTGGACGCGAGGAAGGGCCCCATCGCCGACTTCAACTCCGACCAGCGCGTCGGGCAGATCGCCGGATTGCACTCGTTGTTGTCCCCGCAAACCGCCCCGCCGCGTACACAATCCGGGTCGTCTCGATCGATGGGGTCGTCCATCGAACCCGACTTGTCTATGACGAGCATCAGGTTGGGCTTGGGCCGACGGCCTGCGACGGGAATGGTCCTGGTCGTCTGCGCCAGCGCGAGGGGCTCCACCGGCTCGAAATCGTACGTCTGGCAACCCGCCAGAAGTCCGCCGCCGAGAAAGACCACCCATACGCCCAGTAGGG